>NZ_JBSTYK010000006.1:0-282265 GCF_054052485.1 Aeromonas intestinalis | reverse complement strand
CCCGCCCGGCGATTCTATACGAGCGTGGCGTGTGGGGGGGGCGGCCAGCGCCCTGGGGCGGGCCGACCTCCTTGTCTGGCGGTGAATTTGGTGCTGTATGAGTCACCCTTGAGCTGTGGAACGGGTATTTTGTGGAATAAATGACTGCAAAAACTGGGAATGAGCAACATTCGTCTTGCTCACGACCCGGGGAGGGATGCTAATCTGCCGCCCGGTCTCATCGGGCCAGTATCCCCTCCGCCCATCTCTTGCTCCATCGACGCCCATCATGACCGCCCAAGGCCACCTGCTGTTTGCCGTAACCTGTACCCTGATTGCCCACAAGCTGGAGCTGACCCCGGCTCTGGCCGATGCCAGCCTCTGGCAACTGGTGCCGCTCGCCCTGGCCAGCGCCCTGCTGCCGGATCTCGATCACCCCAAGTCCCTGCTCGGCCGCCAGTTGCCCTGGATCTCGGGGCCGCTGTCGCGCCTGTTCGGCCATCGCGGCTTTACCCACAGTCTGCTGGCGGTCGGGGCGGGGATCTGGGGGCTGGCCCAGTTTCAGGGGCCGGGGATTTTCTCGGTGGCGATGAAGGATGCCCTCATCATCGGCTACCTGAGCCATCTGCTGGGGGATTGGCTTACCCCGGCGGGGATCCCGCTGTTCTGGCCCCTGCGTCGGCGCTTTCGCCTGCCCGGCCTGCCCCTCAAGAGCGGGGGCGGCTACGAGGCGGCATTCTGTCTGCTGACTCTGGCACTGGCGGGCTACTGGGTTCATGGCGGCCAGGGGCTGGGTACCCTGGCTGCCCTGCTGCCGAGGCTCTGAGCCCGGCCGATGGCCTAGTCCCGGCGCAGGGCGCTGCGGGTCAGGGTGAGATAGTCCGCGATCGCCGGCAGCCCCAAGAGGTGGCGACGCAGCATGTCGAGGGCGGCGAAGGCGAGGATCCGGCGCCCGCTGTCCGGATCCGGGTGGCGGACCTTGAGGGTCTGGCCCATCACCTGACCATGGGCGCACAGCAGCAGGGGCACACCGTCCGATCCCGCCCGGCCTATGGTGAGACTGAGCCCCGTCTCTGCACGCTTCAGCTGTTCCAGCTCGCTGGGGAGCAGCGGGTCGAAATGGGCCTGCAGCTGGGGATAGTCGTGGCAGAGGCCGAGCAGGGCACCCCGGCTCTCTCCCTCGCAGAGCGTTAGCGGCTGGTCTCCGAGCAGAGCCAGGATCTGACTGGCAGGCTCCTCGTTTCCCCGTCCCACCAGCCAGGGGGAGATCTCCCCAAGCAGCCGCGCCTCGGCGGCATCCAGGTCGGCGGCGCTCGCCCCGTGGCCGATGAGCTTGAGCTCGATGAGCGGCATGGCGGAGCGATAGCCAAGCTCCACCCCCGCTGGCCAGGGGGCGGCATCCAGCTTGTCTGACAGGGCGGATTCCAAGACGCCGAAGCTGTAGAAGCGGCGCAGCTCGGTGTCGGTCTGTTCCCCAGCCAGCGCCTTGAGGCGCGGCACTATCTGCTCGCGCACCATCTGCTTGAATTCGAACGGCACGCCCGGGGTGAAGAACAGCTGGCTCTGGCCGTGGCTGGCCGGGTGTCGCACCACAAAACCGCAGGCGGTGCCCACCGGGTTGTCCAGGATCTCGCAGCCCCGAGGCAGATGGGCCTGCTTGGCATTGCTGGCGGGCATGGGGATGCCGCGGGCCGCGTAGCGGGCCTCCAGGGTGGCGAGCCAGTCCGGATGGAGGGTGAGCGGCTGCTCAAAGGCCTCGGCCGCCGCCTGGGCGGTGAGATCGTCGGCGGTGGGGCCGAGCCCGCCGCACACCAGCACCACCTCGGCGCGCTCGCTGCTCTCTGCGAGCACCGCCTTCAGATCCGCCAGGTTGTCACCGACGGTGGCGCGGCGGCGCACCTGCCAGCCCTGTTCCAGCAAGAGGGCGCTGAGCCAGGCGGCGTTGGTGTCCACCACCAGGCCGGTGACGATCTCGTCCCCCGTGCTGATTATCTCGATGCGCATGCAGACTCCTGAGGTCGATGATGAGCCGCGCAGCTCAAGGCTTGGCGTGCTCGAAGTAGTAGCTGATCCGGGTGCGCGGGTTCAAATATTCAAACACCGCCGGTGGCAGCCGTTTGGGGTGGATCACCTTGGCGATGGTGAGCTCCGCCTGCTCGAGATCGATGATGGCGGCCTCCTGGCGCGGAATGCGCGGATCGTACACCAGCACGGCGGGGTAGAGCAGACGGGCGCTGTTGACCGACATCACCAGCCCGACCTGGCCGTTGGAGAGCTGCACCACGCTGCCCGGCGGGTAGATCCCCATCAGCCGGATCAGCATGCCGAGGTAGTCGATGTTGAACTGTCCCTTGCGCAGCTTGTAGAGGTTGCCGAGGGCGGAGTAGGGCACCTTGGCCTGCAGGTGGCAGAGGTTGTCGTACTCGTTGACCAGGGAGACTATCTGGGTCAGGGGATCGAGCTGTTCCCCCTTGACCCCTTCCGGGCCGCTGCCATCCAGATATTCGTGGTGGTGGCGCACTATGCTCCTGGCCTGCTCCGGGAAATCCTTGGCGTGACTCAGGAGATCCAGGCCGAAGCGGGGATGCTGGGCCATCAGATTCTGCTCGGGTCTGGTGAAGGGGCCGCGTTTTCGCAGCAGCTGGCTCGGCAGCTTCAACTTGCCGATGTCGTGGAACAGCGCCCCCATGCCGACCTGGCGGATCGCCTCCGCCGGCAGCTTGCACTCCCTGGCCAGCAGCATGCTGAGCACGCTGACGTTGAGGGAGTGGAACTGCAGGCTGTTGCCATCCTCGCTGTCCGAGACCAGGTGCAGCACCATCTCGTCCACCGACAGCAGCTGCTCCGTCATGGCGTTGATGAGCTCCCGGGCCTCGCCGATGGCGTTGAGGGGACGGGACTGGATCTTGCCCATCAGGCTGCGTACCTGGGCCAGAGATTGCTGGAACTGCTTCTCGCACTGCTGCAGATCCCGGCGATAACGCTGCAACTGCTCGATGCGCCTGGCCTTCTCCTGCTGCATCTCCTGCTGGCGGTTGGCGAGGGCACCGCCATCGGCGGATGGGGGTGCGACCTGGTCGAGGGGTTTGGGGGGCGTATCGCTCTTGTCGGGGATGATGGTGACCAGTTTGAGGCCGAGCCGGCGGATGAGCGCTATCTCCTGTTCACTCTTGAGTTTGAAGCTGGAAAACAGGAAGGGGTGTTCGCGCCAGCCCAGTGGCAGGGAGACATAATTGCCGACTTGCAGCCGATCTACCGAGATCTTGATACCTGTCATGGGCTTGGGCATGAAAAACAGAGTGAAGTCGTATGCTAGTCAAAGGGCGGAATGAAGAAAAGCTATCTGATGACAGGGCGGGCGCTTTATTATAGGCTTCTAGATGTCCAGACATGTTTACCGATGCAGTACAGGGAGTCAGTATGCCGATCAAGATCCCGGACCAGTTGCCCGCCGCCGAAGTGCTGGGGGAAGAGAACATCTTCGTCATGACGGAATCCCGGGCCGTCACCCAGAACATCCGCCCCCTGCGGGTGCTCATCCTCAATCTGATGCCCAAGAAGATAGAGACCGAGATCCAGCTGATGCGGATGCTCTCCAACTCGCCGTTGCAGGTGGATGTGGATCTGCTGCGCATCGACGACAGGGAGTCCAAGAACACGCCCCAGGCGCACCTCGAGAACTTCTATCACGACTTCGAACAGGTGCGGGGCAACAACTACGACGGCATGATCATCACGGGGGCGCCGCTCGGGCTGGTGGAGTTCGAGGAGGTGGTCTACTGGCCGCGCATCGTCGAGATCATCGAGTGGTCCCATCGGCACGTGACCTCCACCCTCTTCCTGTGCTGGGCGGTGCAGGCGGCCCTCAAGGCGCTGTACGGCATGGAGAAGCAGACTCACGGCGAGAAGCTCTCCGGGGTCTATCGCCATCATCGTCTCGATGAGCACGAGCCGTTGCTGCGGGGCTTCGACGACGAGTTCGTCGCCCCCCACTCCCGCTATGCGGCGTTCGATGGGGATCTTATCCGCGCCCACACGGATCTGCAGATCTTCGCGGAGTCCGAAGAGGCGGGGGTCTATCTGGCCGCGACCAAGGATTGCCGTCAGGTATTCGTCACCGGTCATCCGGAATACGACGCCCTGACCCTGGACGGGGAGTATCAGCGGGATCTGGCGGCCGGGCTCACCCCCGTCGTGCCGGTCAACTACTACCCGGAGGGCGATCCGACCCGGACGCCGCGAGCCAGCTGGCGCAGCCACGGCCACCTGCTGTTCTCCAACTGGCTCAACTACTACGTCTACCAGCTCACCAGCTACAAGGTGGAAGACATCGGCAAGGTGTTTACCTACCAGCCGCCCAAGCCTTGAGGTGCCGGTGGCCTGCCTATCGGCTATTCGGTCGAGGCAGTGGGCCAGCGAGCAGCCCGGCGGTTGAATTGCCTCAGTCTGCCAGCCGTGCCCCCCAGCCATCGAGCCAGAGGCGGTGGCTGGCCAGGGTGAATGCCCTGGGGCGGTGGGCCCGGACGCAGGCCATGGCCTCCGGTTGTGGCTGACCCAGCGCCATCAGCAGGGCGGCTGCCACCAGACCGGTGCGACCACTGCCGCCACGGCAGTGAATGGCGACCTGTTTGCCGTCTCGCAGCAAGGAAATGAGCTCCGGCAGCAACTGGCACCAGGCCTGTTCGAATTGGGCATCCGGCGCCTCGTCGTCCCGAATGGGTAGATGGTACCAGGCCATGCCCCTGGCCTCAGACTCGGCGCCGAGCCGATGCAGGCCCTGGGCCGCCAGCTCGTCGGCGGTGACCAGGGTGATGAGCGCCCGGGCGCCCGCCAGCTGCAACTGGCTCAGGGCGTGCGGGGCGGACACCTGCTGGGTGCCGGGGCAGGGGGTCAGCAGCAGTTGGCCGTCGAAACGGGGGACATCCAGACTCCAGAACGGATGGGAGGGGTGCATGGGGTTCCTTGTGAGGGGTCGATAGGTGTTGAACGACGCTGTCGGTGCCAGGCCCGAGTGCGGCAAAGCATAGAGGCAGTGATTGCCATGTCAATGAGCGTTGTGTTCGGCCCGGATTACGGGCAGAGTCTTAAAAAAATCGAGTGATGCAAGGAGTGAAGATGAGAAACCTGGATCAACTGGACTTGGACATCCTGGCCCACCTGTTTCGCGATGCGGGCATGACCAACAAGGACCTGGCCGCCCTGGTCGGCGTGGCGCCCTCCACCTGCCTGGAGCGGGTGCGCAAACTGCAACAGGACGGGGTGCTCAAGGGGGCGCACTGCGAGGTGGACTATCAGGCGCTGGGCGGTCATATCCAGGCCATGGTTTCCCTGCAACTGGCCCGCCACAGCCGGCAGATCATCGACGCCTTCCGTGACGCCATCCTGGCCCTGCCCGAGGTGATCAGCCTGTTCCACATGGGGGGCAAGGACGACTTCCTGGTGCATCTGTGCGTCGCCGATACCGAGCACCTGCGCAACTTCGTGTTCGATCACTTCACCGCCCGGGAAGAGGTGGTGCATCTGGAGACATCCCTGGTGTTCGAGCACAAGTTCAGCCGTTCACTCCCCTGCTTCTCCCCCTCCTGAGCAGCATGAGGAAATAAAAAACCGCCAAATGGCGGTTTTTTTGTCTGCAAAATCGCATCAGTTAAGCACAAGGCGACTGTCCGGAGCGGTCCGGTAGAGCCCCTGCTGATAGGCCAGGCTGCCCCAGAGCACCAGCCCCAGCGCCGCCTTCTTCATGGCGTCCGGTTGCACGGCCGGGGTGAGTCGCTGGCTGGCCGGGTCATACTCATACCCCTCTGGCGCCCGTTCCGGTTGCAGGATCACCACGTCGTTGCCCCGCATCAGGGCGAAGTTCTTGTCGTACTGCATGAGGGCGCGCCCCGGCCAGTCTGCCGGCATCCGGGTCAGATCCTTGCCCAGCATGGGGTAGTCGGCGCTTATCCCCATCAGGGAGAGCAGGGTCGGCGCCATGTCTATCTGGCTCACGATGCGCGGATCCTGGCGCGGGGTGATGCCCTCGCCGACGATGACCCCGGGGATGTGGAAGCGGGGAATGGGCACCAGGCTGGCGCCGCCGACCCGGCTGTCGTGATCGGCGATGACCAGGAACAGGGTGTCCTTCCAGTAGTCCGACGATCTGGCCTTCTTGAAGAACTCGCCGATGGCGTAGTCCGCATACTTGGCGGCGTTGTTGCGGGTCTGCTTGGGCTGCTCATAGAGATCGATCCGGCCATCCGGGAACTCGAACGGATCGTGGTTGCTGGAGCTGAACACCAGGCTGAAGAAGGGCTTGCCCTCCTTGCTGAGAGCCCGGAAGGTCTCGTCCGCCTTGGCCATCAGATCCTCGTCAGAGGCGCCCCATGAACCTTCGAACACCGGGTTCTTGAAGTCCTTCTGTTCGACGATGTGACTGAAGCCGTTGCCGAGGAAGAAGCTGCGCATATTGTCGAAGTGGCTCTCGCCGCCATAGATGAAACTGGTGCTGTAGCCCCGCTGCCGCAGCAGATCGGCGATGGTGAAGAAGTTGGTCTGGCTCTTGCCGAGTTTGACCACGGCCTGGGCCGGGGTTGGCGTGAAACCGGTCAGTACCGCCTCTATGCCGCGCACCGAACGGGTGCCGGTGGCGTAGAGCTGGTTGAAGGCCCAACCCTCCTTCGACAGGGCATCGATATTGGGGGTCAGCGGCAGGCCGCCGAGGGAGCCGACGAACTGGGCCCCCAGGCTCTCCTGCAACAGGATCACCAGATTCTTCGGCTTGCCGGTATGGCTGGCCTCGTTGAAGCTCTGGCTCGGCAGGGTTTCGGAGTTGAAGTCCTGGCTCGGGCGCCCGCTCTCCTCGCGCACCAGCTCCAGGATCCGCTGCTGGGGCAGTTCGCCATAGAACTCGCTGGCATTCTCCTCGGCCCCCATCTGCTTGATGGCGAAGAACAGGGAGTAGGAGGAGTTGACCACCAGGGCGTTGATCAGGGGATCGCTGGCGAAGGCCACCATGGCCGGGTTGAGGGCCCGGTGGCCCAGACTGGAGCGGGCGCCGAGGAAGCCGATGGCCAGGATCAGCAGGGCGAAGGCGGGTCGCAGATACCAGCGCGGGAAGCTGAGGTTGCGGATCAGGCGACCCCCGAGCCACCAGCCACCAGCCAGCACGCCCGTGCTGAACACTAGGGCCAGCAGCAGCTCTCCCTTGCGCCCGGCCCACAGCATGGCCAGCACCTCTTTCGGATAGATGAGGTATTCGATGTAGAGGCGATTGGGGCGCACCCCGTACTCGGTGACGAAAGAAGGGGTGGAGATCTCGAGGAACAGCATCAGCCAGAGCCCCAGGGTCAGCCAGAGCCGGATCAGCTGCATCCAGGCTCGGCCGAGGGCATGGGGACCGGCCAGCAGGAGGGTAAAGACGGCGGGGACGCCCCATACCCAGCACAGGGTGGCGAAGTCGACCCTCAGGCCTTGCAGCAACATCTGAGACCAGCCGTTGACCGCCTCAACCCGCTCCTGTTGCCAGAGCCCGAGCCCTATCCGGCTCGCGGAGAGGGCAAATAGCGCGATCACTGAAAACACGGCAATGGGCCAAAATGGGCCCAGCCAACTCCTTATCTTTGTCATTGTTTTTCCTGAAAAAAGCCTGTCTGTTAAGCCCATCCGGGGCCATTTTTATGATGTTGCAAATGTATGACAGTGGCGGTTCGATAAGGTTGCGGCAAGGGGAAGGAAAATGTTCAGGGAGTGGGGCGGTGGCCGGTTTTACTGGGCAATCTCACACAAAATGACGGTATAAACGGCTGATTGAAACGTGATGGGCATCACAAAGCATGGGGCGCGCTTCACTATAATGGCGCCGGAATCTCTCGAATGGAGCCGAGATCATGCCGGTCTTTCTGGATGTGGAGTATCTGCAGGGATGGTGTCTGTTTGTGGTGCTTTCGGACGGAACCACGGGGGCGCTGGACTTGACCCCCTGGCGTGAGCAACCCCTGTTTGCCACCCTGGACACGGAACGACGTTGTGCCCGGGTCTTCATCAATGATCGCCATCAGCTGGCCTGGCCGGGAGGCTGCGTGCTGGCCGCTCACGAGGTCTATCACCTCATCACCCCCATCGACGAGCGCGAGGCGTTCAACAGCCGTAACCTGCACTGAGCCGGCAGCGCTAACACGCTGAACCAGATAACGTTTTCAGTCACAGACCTCCTTCTGTCCGCTGGTTAATATGGCATCAGTACGGCGCACCCTGCGCCGATACCTCCACAGCGGGAAGATAACAATGAAACAGGGAAAGTTGCGCCATGGCGCCCTATTGGGGGCAGCCATGCTCCTCTCTGCATGCGGCAGTGGTGGCGGCAGCACAGAGACTGAGACCCAGCCGCCGGTGGTCAATCCACCTTCTCCTCCTGCCTCCGCCAGGGCTTGCTATGGCACGGATCTGGCCGCTTGCAACCTGCGGATCTACCAGGTGATGGTGGAGTCCTTCGTCGACGGGAATGGGGCTGCCAACTACGGGGTCGGCTATGGCCCCTCCCGGCACAACGGGGATCTGCAAGGGATCATCCAGAGCCTGGATCACATCAAGAGCCTCAACGTCAACGCTCTCTGGCTCACTCCGGTGTTTGACTCCTGCGCCGGTCAGGGCGGGGACGACAGGCTGGATGCCACCGGCTACTTCGCCTGCGACTTCTTCAACGTCGATCCCAATTTCGGCACCAATGCGGAGCTCAAGACCCTGGTGGACGAGGCCCACAAGCGGGGGCTCTATGTCCTGCTCGATGGGGTGTTCGGCCACGTCAACACAGTCGGGGTGAGCAAGCCTTCCCCCGAGGGACGTCTGCCTGCCCTCAAGAGCGGCGGCGCCGGGTATCCGGGCCAGCTGGTGGATTACGGCAAGCCAGAGAGCCTCGCCTACTTCAAGGAAGTTGCTCGCTATTGGGTCGAGCAGTACGGCATCGATGGCTGGCGCCTGGATCAGGCCTATCAGCTCGGGCTGGACGACTGGCGCGCCATTCGCACCGAGGTGGAGCAGGCGAGCGCGGCTCGCAAGGCCGCAGGTCAGCAGTGGGGCACCCTGGGCTACCTGGTGGGGGAGGTGTGGAAGGGGGCGAACGAGATCCGAAGTGAAGCCTATGGCCCGAGCGACAAGCCGGCACTCCCCTCGGCGTTCGACTTCCCCCTGCGTTACGGCCTGGTACAGGCCCTGGCGGTGGAAGAGTCCGGCAAGGGCGGGCAGGGGGCTGGTGTGCTCGATGCCAGCTGGAACAAGGTGGAGAACTACCCCAGCCACGCCATGCCGAACCTGATGCTGGGCAACCACGATCTGGTGCGCTTCGGCGACCTGCTCCAGCGCGGCAACTTCGATCCGGCGGGCTACTGGTTGCGCCACAAGGCGGCCCTGAGCTTCCTCGCGGCCCGCTCCGGTCCCATCACCCTCTACTACGGGGAGGAGTTTGGTGATGAGGTGCCGGGCTTTGCCAAGCAGGTGAGCGGCGACTGTGCAGCCCAGGGATTGTGCGACGATCACGTGGCCCGCAGCGACGGCAAGGTGCCGGGCGTCACCGACTTCGTGCCGAGCAGCGAGCAGGCGGATCTCAAGGCCTGGCTCGGCCAGCTGCTGGCCCTGCGCGCCGCTCACCCCGCCCTCTATCAGGGGGAGCGGGTCAAGCTGGTGGCCGATGGCAGCGTCTACGGGGACATCAAGCAGACGGCAGCCGAGCAAGTCGTCTACCTGCTCAACGTCTCCAGCACGCCCCAGAGCTATGGGGTGCCGGTCGGTAAACTGCGCAGCGGCAGTGCCCTGGTGGATCTGCAAAGCGGCGAGCGGCTGGCCCTCGGAGGCAGCAGCGTAACCGTCGAGTTGCCGCCGCTCAGCGGACGCTTCCTGCTGCTGCAATAGCGCGCCACCTCGCACCTTTACCCCAGCAACAAGCAGGGCTCCGATATGGAGCCCTGCTGCATTGTTCCGGTTTCGCCGGCATTCGCTATTTCTCGATGCCGCTGCCGAGTTCATCCCTGTGGTTGCGGGTGGGAGCATGACCGTTGCCGCTGCGCCACAGCTCCAGTCTGTCGTGTACCCCGCGGCGCAGACTCTTGAAGCTGCTCTCCAGGTAGTGCACACCCACCAGGATCCCCAGGGTGACGCCGGTGAGCAGCAAGGCCTGACGCAGCAGCTCCATGCCGATGAGGGCGCCGAGGGCGGCCAGCATCCAGATGGTGGCTGCCGAGGTGACGCCTTGCACCTGGCCGTCCCGGGTCATCATGACCCCGGCGCCGAGAAAGCCGATGCCGGTGATGAGCTGGCCCAGCACCCGAGCCTGATCGGCGGCCACCGTGCTGACGGTGGCCCCGATGGCGAGAAAACAGTATGTACCGAGGACGATGAGGGAGGAGGTGCGGATGCCGACCGGCTTGCCGTGAAGCTGACGCTCCAGCCCCACCAGACCGCCGCACACCAGGCAGGCCAGGATATTCTCCCAGCCGAGGGGCGCTATGTCCCACCACTGCGTTGTCATCATGTTCACCTCTGCGTTCGATGCTTGTTATCCGAGCGCGCCCTGCCCCCGGTTTTCCAGTCGCTGCCGGAAGGCCCTGGCCAGGCGCTCATAGAGGTCCTTTGCCTCCTTGTCTTCAATATCGCCACGGATCCAGGGATTGTCGATGATTTCCAGCAAGACGCAGTCCCGTCCCTGCTGGCGCAGATCGACGCCGAACAGGCCGTTGCCGAGTTGATGGACGGCGCGGCGGGCGGTCTGCAGCACGCGCTCCGGCACCTCGGTGAGGGGCAGGGCCTCGATGCGGCTCATGTCGAGGGGGTGCTTGCGACGACGGATGCGGTTGCCGGGCTCGGGCCGGAAGCGGCGACAAGCGAACAGAGGGGAACCGTCGAGGAAGCCGATGCGCCAGTCGAACTCGGCGGGGATCCGGCTCTGTACCAGCAGCAGGGCGGAGCGACCGAGCCCCTCGTCCAGCAGACGCGCGAGCTGGATCTCGTCGCTTGCCATGGCGAGATCCCGCCCCTGGGCACCATCGGGCACCTTGACGATCAGCGGCAGGCCGAGCCGTTGTACCAGTTCGTCCACATGGTGGCGGCCGCGGCGGGTCACCACCATGGTCGGCGGCATGGGGACGCCGCTGCGTACCATCAGTTCGTACAGATAGAGCTTGTTGCTGCAAGCGAGGATGGCGCGGGAACTGTCGATCACCGGCATCTTGAGCTGTTCGGCGCGGCGGGCGAATTCGAAGGTGTAGTGACCCACCGCCGTCTCGGATCGCAGCCAGAGGGTGTCGAACTCAGGCAGCCTCTCGATGGCCGAGGGTGCCAGGATCTCGGCCTGGATCCCCTGGGCGGCGGCGGCCTGGATGAAGCGGCGCAGGGCCAGTTCGTCACTGCTGGCACGGCCGTCGTTGGGATCCACCAGGATGGCGAGTTGATAGAGGGGGGCCGCCTGCTCTTCGTCAGCGGCCCCCACCAGAGCCTGGGCGTGCTGCAGCATCAGCTCCCGCTCCTCCTGGCTCAGTTCCAGTGGTGACAGGCTCTGCTGCTGGCGCACCGACCAGCCGTGGCGGCCGCGCTTGAGGGTCAGCTCCTGCAGCGGCAGCTGGCTCAGGCCGTAGTAGTAGCGGGCCAGGCCCGCCAGCTCGCTCTGCTCGCACTGCCCGAAGATGGCGCGTACCCGGATCCTGTCCTCGCTCTGGCGACTCAGCCAGCCCTGCAGCTTGCGCCACAGCTTGGCCGGCGGTTGCTGGGGTTGCAGCACGCTGATGGCCTGCAGCCCCGGCAGACAGTGGTGGCTGCGGGCCTGGGCCAGCAGGGAGCAGTAGTAGCCGGCACTCAGGTGTTCCAGGCTGCGGCAGAGGTTGATGATGCGGGGGCGACCACCCGTGGTGGGCAGGCCGTGCTGCAGGTAAGTGCGGGCGGTCAGCAGGTAGTCGGCATGGCAGGGCCAGTCGCCGAGCTCCTCGACGATGACATAGGTACTCATATTTTCGGCTCCACAAAAGGACTGCCCGGATGGCAGTCTCCCCAGTGGGCTTCGATGCACCGACAAGCACGACAATGGCGCGAGGGGAAACAAGAGGTTACAGTGCCTAATCATCTGCCTTGGTAACTTGTGATACAAGTCGCATTTTTGGTGCTGAGGATAAATAACCGAACGAGGATAACGCCTTGTTGACCCTACGGGCCGCCCACCCCGACGATCTGGGCGCCATCACCCGGCTGGAGCGCTACTGTTTTCCCCCCGAGGTCGCCTTCGGCCGCAGCCGCTGGCACTATCTGCTCAACCAGGCCAAGGGCCGCACCCTGCTGCTGGAAGACGACAAGGCCCAGTTGATGGGCTATCTCTGCGTGCTGGAGCACAAGGGCTGGGATCGGCTCACCATCCAGACCCTCGCCATCCGCTGGACGGTGCGCCGCCAGGGCTGGGCCCGCCGCCTGCTGGAGCAGGTGATCGCCGAGGGCAGGGCCGCAGGCTGGGGGGCCATCCGCCTCGAGGTGTCCGATGCCAACCCCGAGGCCGGCGCCCTCTACCGCGAGCTGGGCTTTCGCTCCCGCCTGCGGCTGCCGGATTATTACGGGCCGGGTCAGCATGCACATCGGCTGGTGCTGGAACTGCAAGCGGACCAACGGAACAGCCCATGAGCCGGGATGCCCAGAAACCGAGGGATGACACATGAGCTGTGATGACTGCCTCGCGACCAGCATCCGCGCCAAGCTGGGGCGCTGCCCGGTCTGCGCCGCCCAGACCCTCCTCATCGGGGCCATCGGCTGGCTGGCCTGGGGGTGGCTGGGGGCCGACACCTCGGTCAATGCTCTCACCGCCCTGCTGTTTGCCCTGGCGGGCTCCGGTCTGTTTGGGCTGCACCTGCTGGCATTTCTCTGGCGACGCTTCGCCAAGCCGGCGGGAGATGAATGAATTCTTTTAGCTATCAATTAGATAAATGACAATGGAGGTTCCGATGATTGCAATGGTAACGGGCGCGTCGTCCGGTTTTGGTGAGTCCATCAGCCGCTTGCTGGTGGGTGCCGGTTATAAGGTGATCGGCACCGGTCGCCGTGCCGAGCGGCTGGCCAGCCTGGCCGGAGAGCTGGGGGAGAACTTCCTGCCCCTGGTGTTCGACGTGCAGGACAAGGCCGCCACCCGCGCCGCCATCGCGGGCCTGCCCGCCGGGTGGCAGCAGGTGGATCTGCTGGTCAACAACGCCGGCCTGGCGCTTGGGCTCGAACCCGCCCACAAGGCGGATCTGGAGGATTGGGAGCAGATGATCGCCACCAACATCAGCGGCCTGACCCTGCTCACTCGCCTGCTGCTGCCGGGCATGGTGGAGCGCAATCGCGGCCACGTGGTGAACATTGGCTCCATCGCCGGCACCTACCCCTATCCGGGCGGCAACGTCTATGGCGCCACCAAGGCGTTCGTGAAGCAGTTCAGCCTGAACCTGCGGGCGGATCTGGCGGGCACCGCCATCCGGGTCACCAATGTGGAGCCCGGCCTGTGCGGCGGCACCGAGTTCTCCAACGTGCGTTTCCACGGGGATGACGCCAAGGCGGCCTCCGTCTATCAGGGGGTGAAGTCCATCCAGCCGGAAGACATCGCCAATACCGTGCTCTGGGTCAGCCAGCAGCCCGCCCACGTCAACATCAACAGCATCGAGATCATGCCGGTGGCCCAAACCTTCGGGCCGCTTCATATCAGTCGCCACTGATCCCTCCGATGCAATAAAAAGAGGCGCCTGATGGCGCCTCTTTGTTGAAACCTGATCCTACAGGCTCATGATCTTCTTGAACTCCTCCTCCGAATATTTCTTCTCCGTGCTCTTGGTGAGATCCGTCATCAGTTTGAAGCGCAGTTCTTTGGCGAGCTGATAGCTCTGCTCCAGCTGGCCGTAGGAGTAGTCGGCGGCGAGCTGCAGCGCCGTGCCCTTGTCGCTGGCATAGGTCTGCTTGAGGGTCTTGTCCAGCACCGCCACCTCCTTGTAGTACTTGTCGCTCTGTTTGGCCCAGACCCCCCGCAGCAGGGGCAGGTATTTGTCCGGGTTGGTGTTGGCCAGCGCGGTCAGGCTGCGGAACTGCCAGTAGGCGGAGTCGTCGGAATAGGTGTCGCTGCCACTCTGGTAGGGCAGGGGGTAGGACCCCAGGGTGTTGTAGAGGGGCACCATCACCGACTCGGCCAGCACGCCGTAGCTCTGCCAGATGAGCCCCTGCAGCTCTTTGGGCATCTCCTTGCGCAACTGGATGATGTGGGACTCGAGCTGCCGGTCGATGCGAATGGGCCGCTCCGCCTTGCCATCGAGTGGCGTGCCCTCATAGGTGGCGCTGAGCACCCTGGTCACATCCGGCACGGCGATGGGGGCATCCGGTTTCATAAACAGGGGATACTGCGCCTGGCGGGTGGACTGCTGGTGGGAGGCACTCAACATCTGCTGGCCGAGCCACTCTCTGTCCACGTTGTAAGGGTCGGCGATGACCCCGAACGCCTTGGCGAAGTTGAAGGCCTTGGCATCCGGGTTATCCAGCAGCTTGTGCTCGCGCACGAACTCCAGCAGTTTGGGGGAGTGCAGCACATCGGCGCCGTCCAGATTGACGTCGTGGATGCGCAGGCCGTTGGCCACCATGGCGTAGCTGTCGTCAGGGACCCGCACCGCGATCCAGTGGTGGCCGGAGCCTATCTCCATCAGCCAGGCCTCGTTCACGTCCGCCAGATAGAGGCTGTTGCCCTCACCGGCGCCATAAGTCTCCACATAGCGACCGAGCAGTTCGACCCCCTCCTTGGCGCTTTTCGCCTGGGGCAGGATCAGGGTGGGGATGACGGCCTCGATGACGCCGGTCTCGATCAGCGGATCGGCTTTCTGGGCCCGCTCGTTGACCTCGGCGCTGGTGGTGGCCGAGATGGCGACGTTGGCTTCGTTGATGCCGCGCTCCTCGTAATATCCGCCGGCGGGCTCGCTGGTGACGGCATCCCAGTCACGGATGGCGGAGTAGGCGAGGAAGGCCTTGGGCATGGGCACTTCAAGCCCGTTGCCAAGCTTCCACAGCTTGCCCTCGTTCTGCCTGGCGGGATGGAAGACCAGATGTTTGTTCCAGTTGTTGACGCCGAAATCCTCGTTTCTGGCGATCATCACGCTGCCGTCTGCGCTGGCGCCCTTGCCGACGATGAGGCCGGTGCAGGCATCGGCACTGCTGCCGATCAGGGTGAACAGGGTGGCGCTGAGAAGACTCAAGGTGTGTTTTTTCATGAGGTTGCCCGAAGCTGATAGTGAGTGTGAGTCAGGCCGGATGAGGAGAGGGGGCTTGCCGCAGGCCTTGGGCGGCAACCTGGGGATGCCGGTAGATTGGTCTGCATCTTATTGATATTGCAAACACTTCATCCACAATACCGCGTCCTGACCGTATTGTGCGCTGGCATCTTATTCCTCCTTAGGTGTTTATTTTGTGATCTGTGGGTCATTCATGGCTTTTGTTCGGTGATGAGAGCAATAAGTGGTGAGGGCTGTGGCCCCATGGTGCCTGGGCAGCGGGATCTGCGGTGAAAGGGGGCGTCTGGACGCCATCTCGGCAACTTGGCCTGCAACTTGCTCTGCTGTTGCCATCACGGGGATGCATCCCCAAACGCCGGTCGGGCCGGCAGACAGCGCGGAGCTCTCATGAATATCAAACCCTATGGTCAGCAACTCGCCCAGAGCGCGTCCCAACAGCGGGCCCTGGCCACCCTCAGCGCCAGCGACAGCCAGCAGGGCGGCGGTTGGGATCAGCAAGTCAGCCTCTCCAGCCAGGTGATGACCGGCAAGGCGCAGCAGGTGCTGACCTATGAGCACCTGGCCAAGAGCGGCAAGAGCACGGGCCAGAGCGGCAGCGCCAATAATGTGCTGGTCCAGCAGCTGGTGGACAAGGCGCTGGGCTTTGATCGCAAGAAATTTGACGCCATCGAGAGTCAGCTCAAGGAGGTGGCCGGCAACAAGCAGCTCTCCGGCGAGGAGCGGGAGGCACAGACCAAGGCCCTGACCGAGCAGCGGGATGCCATGCTCAAGGCAGCCATGGACAGACTCACCGGCAAGGCGTCAGAGACGCAGAGCGCCTGAGGGTAAAAACCTGACCCAAACGGCAATCGTTGTTGGCCGTAGGCAAGGGCTTGCCACCGGGTGGCTGGGGGCGCACAGCGGCGAGAGCAGGGGTCAGGTGCGGGATGGTGGAGACGGGGAGGTGTGCCCTCCCCGTGGATCAGGGGGTGATCACTTCTGCTCTGGCACGATGCCGATACCGATGGCCGTAGTCTGGACCGCCTTGATCTGATCCCCCTTGGCGATCAGGGCAAACTGGGCGGGGTCGTTCACCTTGACGGTGAGGGTCTTGTCCACGCCCTTGACCTTGATGGTCTGGGTCGCCTTGTCGATGTCGATGACGTCCGCATAGATGGTCACCTGCATGCCGGCGCCTGCGCCCGGCTCCTGCCCGGCGGCGGCCTTGCTCCCTTCTACCTCGACCACCCGTTTGCGTACCCCGGCGGTGCCCTTGAGCAGCTCCAGATCCAGCAGTTGCAGGTAGCGCAGCGCCACCACATCCCCCACCTTGATGTTCTGCAGATTGGTGACCTCTTCCCCGGCGACCAGATCGAAGGGCTTGCCGTCGGCATTCTTCAGGCTGACCTTGCGGGTGGCCAGATCGATGGCAGTGACCGTCGCCTGGGCCGTCACCTCTTCCGCCAGGCTGGCGCTGCCCGGCGTGACGGCCACATTGGTGGTGACCACGGCGGCCTGTACCAGGGAGACGGACGAGAGGGTGAGCAGACCGGCAATCCATGCGTGTTTCAGCTTCATGATAAAGATCCTGTGATCAGAAAATGGTGCGCACCCGATGGTGATGCGGCGGCGATGAACCGATGAGGGCAAGGGCCGGATGGCCGCTCCCCATTACCACCATAGCAAAGTCACACCTGAGTACCATCCCCCTTCCGTGTCCCCCCGCGCCATTTGATAAGGGGATCCCGTTTTTGACCTTGCCAGCCGGGGGGCGCACAATCCCCCTGCATGCATTCAACCGAGGGCTTTGCCGTGTACAACTTCCAATATGCCAATCCGACCCGGGTCTGTTTCGGGGAGGGCCAGATCGCCAGCCTGCCGGAGCTTATCCCGACGGGCAGCCGCCTGCTGGTGCTCTATGGCGGGGGCAGCATCAAGCAGAACGGGGTCTATGAGCAGCTGACCCGGGCATTGGCGGGCATGGAGTGGCAGGAGTTCTCCGGCATCGGCGCCAATCCCCAGTACGATCAGCTGATGGAAGCGGTAGCCCTGGTGAAACTCGAGGGCATCGACTTCCTGCTGGCGGTGGGGGGCGGCTCCGTGGTGGATGGCTCCAAGTTCGTGGCCGCCGCCGCCCGTTTCGAGGGGGAAGATCCCTGGGACATCCTGCTGCACAAGGCGGCGGTGGACGCGGCGCTGCCGCTCGGCTGCGTGCTGACCCTGCCGGCCACCGGTTCGGAGAGCAACCCCGCCGCCGTGGTGAGCCGGGGTGACGCCAAGCTCTCCTTCAAGAGCGAACTGGTGCAGCCCCGCTTCGCCGTGCTGGATCCCACCACTACCTACAGCCTGCCGGCCCGACAGATCGGCAACGGCGTGGTGGATGCCTTCATCCACATCACCGAGCAGTACCTCACCTTCCCGGTGGGGGGCGAGGTGCAGGACAGGCTGGCGGAAGGCTTGCTGCAGGTGCTGGTGGACAACGGTCCGCGCGCGCTGGCGGAGCCCACCAACTACCTGGTGCGGGCCAACCTGATGTGGGCCGCCAGCCTGGCCCTGAACGGCCTCATCGGGCGCGGGGTGCCCCAGGACTGGTCCACCCACGCCATCGGCCATCAGCTCACCGCCCTGCACGGGCTGGATCACGCCCAGAGCCTGGCGGTGGTGCTGCCCTCCCTGCTGCGGGAGCAGGCGTCTCAGAAGCAGGAGAAGCTGGCCCAGTTTGCCGAGCGGGTCTGGCATTCCAGACGGGAAGACAGGGCGTTGCGCATCGAGGAGGCCATCATCCGCACCGAGCAGTTCTTCCAGCAGATGGGGGTGGGCACCCGCCTCGCCGACTACGGCCTGGATGCGTCCTGCATCCCGGGGATCTGCTCCAACCTGAAGCGCTTCGACTTGACCGCCCTCGGGGAGCATCAGGACATCGATCCGGACAAGGTCGCCAGGATCCTCTCCCACGCGATCTGATCCCGCGCCTGTCGTTCTCCATCATGCAAAACGCCCCGTCTGACGGGGCGTTTTGCTATAGACAGGACGGTGACATGCGCGGCCTCAGGCCTCCAGGGCCTGATCCAGATCCGCCAGTATATCCTCGATGGCCTCGATGCCCACCGACAGCCGGATCATCTCCGGTTTGACCCCGGCTCTGGCCTGCTCGGCCTCGCTCAGCTGGCGGTGGGTGGTGGAGGCGGGGTGGCAGGCCAGGGATTTGGCGTCACCGATATTGACCAGCCGCTTGAAGATCTTCAGCGCATCGTAGAAGCGTACCCCCGCCTCGTAACCGTCCTTCAACCCGAACGAGAGAATGGCTGAGGGGCGACCTTTCATGTACTGCTCCGCCAGCGGGTAGTGGGGGTGGCCCGGCAGGCCGGCATAGCTGACCCAGGCCACCTTGGGGTGATGTTTGAGGTGGTGGGCGACCCGCAGGGCGTTATCCACGTGGCGCTCCATGCGCAGGCTCAGGGTCTCCAGCCCCTGCAGCAGCAGGAAGGCGTTCATGGGGGCCAGCGCCGCGCCGGTATTGCGCAGGGGCACGGTGCGCACCCGGCCGATAAAGGCCGCCGGGCCGAAGGCTTCCGTGTAGACCACCCCGTGGTAGGAGGGCTCTGGCCGGGTGAGCTGGGGGAAGCGCTCGGCGTGATCCGCCCAGGGGAACTTGCCCGAGTCGACGATGACGCCGCCGAGGGAGTTGCCATGGCCCCCCACGTACTTGGTGAGGCTGTGGACGACGATGTCGGCGCCGTGCTCGATGGGTTTGCACAGCACCGGGGTGGCGACGGTGTTGTCGACGATGAGAGGCACGCCGCGGGCGTGAGCCACCCGGGCGAAGGCCGCCAGATCGACGATATTGCCCGCCGGGTTGCCGATGCTCTCGCAGTAGACCGCCTTGGTCCTGTCGTCGATGAGGGCGGCGATGGCCTCGGCGCTGTCATCCTTGGCGAAACGCACCTCGACCCCGAAGCTTGGCAGCATGTGGGCGAACAGGGTGTAGGTGCCACCGTAGAGCTGGGGGGTGGAGACAATATTGTCCCCGGCGGCGGTGAGTGCCTGGATGGCATAGGTGATGGCGGCGGAGCCCGCCGATACCACCAGCCCGGCGATGCCCCCTTCCAGGGCGGCGAGGCGCTGCTCCAGCACGTCGTTGGTGGGATTCATGATGCGGGTGTAGATGTTGCCGGGCACTGCCAGATTGAACAGATCCGCCCCGTGCTGGGCGTTGTCGAATTCGTAAGCCACCGTCTGGTAGATGGGCACGGCCACCGCCTTGGTGGTGGGGTCGTGGGAAAAGCCGTGGTGCAGGGCCAGGGTCGCATCTTTCATCACACACTCCTTGCTGGATGTAGCTCACTGTTATAGATGGATAGACGTCCAATCTAGCAGCCTCTGACCCGTTGTAAACAGGCAGATCCGGCAAAGCTATTGCTTCTGCTGGCGATGTGATCCGGCCCCTGCCCCGGGGCTCAGAAGCGGCGGCGGTACTCCCTGTCGTCGATCTGGGTCATGTCCCACTGCATCAGGCGGTTGAGCTGGTTCATGGGATCCTCGATCAGCGGCAGCGAGCGGGGCAGGATCCGCAGGAAGTAGCGGCGCAGGATCTGTTGGGTCCGGTCCGGCTTGGGGGTAGATACATGGCTCATGATGGTGCTCCTGTGACGTTGTACTCATGTTCGGCATCAGTATTGAGCTAAAATGAGGAAGTAAAAACTGACGAATTCACGCACATGGATTTCCTCTTTTATGCCCACCACTCGTCTCTATCAGCAGTTTCAACGGCTCGCCCAGCAACTCGGGGCTGACGAACGGGAGATAAGCCTCGCCGAGGTGGCCGATCTCTTGTGCTGCACCCCGCGCAACGCCCGCCTGTTGCTCAGACGCATGCAGGAGCAGGGCTGGCTCAACTGGACCGCCGAGGCGGGACGCGGGCGTCGCTCCCGGCTGACCCTGCTGGACAATCAGGAGGGGCTGATCCGGCGTCGCCTGCGGGCGTTGTTGCAGCAAGGCTTGTTGGCCCAGGCGGTGAGGGTGGCGGAGGATCGGCTGGATCTGCTCACCCCGCTGCTCATCGAGCAGCTCGGCCAGGCCACCCGGGCCGGACGCCAGATCCTGCGGGTACCCTATTACCGCCCGCTGCCCCACCTGCTGCCCACGGCCCCCCTGCGCCGCTCCGAGGTGCACCTGAGCCGGCAGATCTTCAACGGTCTGACCCGGCGAAATGAGGAAAATGGGGAAATCGAAGGGGATCTGGCCCACCACTGGGAGTGCCTCGGCCCCCGCCACTGGCGTTTCTACCTGAGGCCGGCGGTGCGCTTTCATCATGGTCGCGAGCTGGAGACGGAGGATGTGATAGACAGCCTGCAGGCGCTGCGGGATCGCCCCCTGTTCGCCCACCTCACCCGGCTGGAGAGCCCCTGGCCGCGCACCCTGGATCTGCACCTGGACAGCCCGGATCCCTGGTTGCTCCATCTGCTGGCAGAGCCGGTGGCGGCGGTGTTGCCCCGGGAGCTGAGAGGCACGGCCGGATTTCCCTTGCAGCCGGTCGGCACCGGCCCCTACCGGGTGACCACCAATGATCCGCTGCACCTGTGCCTGAGCGCCTTTGACGACTATTTCGGTCTGCGCGCCCTGCTCGACGAGATCGACATCTGGATGCTGCCCGAGCTGGCGGAACGCCTGGAGAGCCACCTGCAACTGGGCAGCGACAGCCCGGAGCTCGGCACCATGCGCGGGGAGTCCGAACTGGAGTCCGGCTGCTACTTCCTGCTGCAGGACGACAGATCCGCCGCCTTGCAGGATCCGGCTCTGCGCCACTGGTTGACCCGTCTGCTCAATCCCATCGCCCTGATGGCGCGGGTCGCCCCCGAGTTGCAACGGGGCTGGACCAGTGCCCTCGGCCTCTTGCCTCACTGGCGGGAGGGGCTGGCGGCTTCGCTCCCCGAGCCCGAACGGTTGCCGGCCCGGCTGGTGATGGCCTGCTTCAACCAGCACCTGGAGTTCGACGAGTGCGGCCGCGCCATGGCCAGCCTGCTGGCCGAACAGGGGATCCGGCTCGAGGTGCGTTTCCTGGATTACGAGCGCTGGGTGAGCGGCGTGGATGAGGACGTGGATCTCTGGCTCGGCACCCTCAACCTCGAGCACGAGCAGGCCTTCGCCCCCTACGCCTGGTTGCAGGGCACCCCCTTGCTGCGCCGGGTGTGGGGGGGCCAGCAGGCCCTGTGGCAGGGTCTGACGCAGTGGCGCGCCGAGGAGGAGGCCCCCGGCCCCCGCGCCCTGCTGGCGCAGGTGCAGCGCCAGCACTGGTTCGTGCCCCTGTTTCACCACTGGCTGGAGCTGGAGAGCCGGGTGGGCGTGCATGGCGTGCGCATGACGGCCCTGGGCTGGTTCGATTTTCGCAGCGCCTGGTTAAAACCCGAACAGGGGGCACAGCAGACAGAAAACGGAGCTTGATCCCGGCCGGGCACCGACAGGCTTGAGTCGCGGCAGCGGGCGCGCTAGCCTGTGCCCGGTCCCACGACAAGGAGTCGATATCCATGCTGGAAATGCAGATCCAACCCCGTTTTCAAGAGACAGACGCCCTCGGCCACATCAACAACACGGTGCCGGCGGTCTGGTTCGAGTCGGCCCGGGATCCCGTGTTCCGTCTCTTCACTCCCGAGCTGGACGTGCGTGACTGGCATCTGATCATCGCGGGCTATGAGGTGCAGTTCAAACGGGAGCTGTTCTACGGCCAGCCGGTGACCATCAAGACCGGGGTGCGCCGCATCGGCACCAGCTCGTTTACCCTGTGGCAGGAAGCCTGGCAAGAGGGGGAGCTGGCCGTCACCGGCGAGACCACCCTGATCCATTTCAATTACCAGACCCGCCAGTCCCGGCCGCTCGACGAGCAACACAAGGCCGGGCTCCAGGTCTGGTTGATAGAGCGTTAACCCAAGGCCCCCGGGCCATCACAGGACACATATGCGCAATACCCTGATCGCTCTCGCGCTGGGGCTCAGCTCCCTGCCCGCACTCGCCGCCACCCTGGCCGAACAGTTCACCCTGATGGAGAAGGGGGCCGAGAGTGCCCTCGACACCCGGCTGTTCAGTCATGACGGGGTGGACATCAAGGCCTGGATCGACGGCCAGCCCGTCATCATCGCCGTGCCCATCATGAATGAGCTGGGCAAGCTGGAAGGGGAGAGTCGCTACTACTTCAAGGGGGGCAAGCTGTTCGGGGTGAAGGAGCCGGCCGCCCAGTTCGCCTTCGACGACGCGGGCACCCTGACCCAGTGGCTGGATGACAAGGGTCAGCCGGCGGAGTTCGTCAGCAAGATGAGCATGCAGCAGCGTCAGGAGTGGCTCACCAGACGGGCCGCCGAACTGAGCCAGCTGTTCGTGCCGAGCCAGGCGGAGCAGAAGGCCGCCAAGGGGGGCGTCAAGTTGAAGGGGGCCGAGCTGGCCCAGTGGCTGTGCAGCGGCAAGCTGATGGCGCTGGCCAAGGGTGACAAGGTGGAGGTCGAGTCGCAGAAGATAAAGGTGAGCGAAGAGGGGGTGAAGGGGGAAGTTTCCCTGCGCCAGGAGAAGGGCTGGCAGGATCTCTGCTTCACCTGCGAGCTGCAGGGTACCCAGGTGACCCGCCTCACCTGGCAGCCCATGCCCGCCGCCAACAAGCCGCAATAAGGCGGCCGACAGACAACGAGGGGGCGCTGGCCCCCTCGTTGTCTGGATCACTCGTGCTACTCCTGGCCCGGGCAAGCCGGACAGGGGGGCTTCCTATCGGGTTTTACCGAGTTTTATTCTGGTCAGTGCCTCTACCCTTTTCCATTGTTCTGGCTGGAACCATCTGGCCAGTATCTCCTGCTGCTGCCCGAGCCTGTCGTCGAGGGAAAGAGGGGTCAGTTCCGCCAGATAGCCCGCCAGCTGCCGATCGAACGCCTGTTGACCCTGCTCCAGCTGATGCAGGCGATCCGCCGCCTCCTGTCCCAGCCGCTCCTGCAGCAAGGCTGCCCGCTCATCCCCTGGCAGACGCTCCATCTGTTGCAGATCGGCCAGCAGGCGGCCATTGGCGTCGGCCTCCCTGAACCACTGGGGTTGCTCCGCCAGCCAGAGCTCCAGCCCGGTGGCCAGCCCCGGCTTGTCGGCATCGTTCGCCTCCGCCAGCGCCTTGCGGCGCAGAGTCCACTGCTCCATCAGCCGATCCTCGGCAAACAGCTGATCCTGCTCGGCCGGGGTGAAGCTCAGCTGGCGCAACTGCTCGCGCTCGTCGAACAGCAACTGCAGGCTGGCGAGACCGGGATCCGTTGGTACCGTCAGGCTCCCTTCTGCCGCGATGAATCCCTGATAGCGGCGCATCAGATCGTCCCCCTCGCCCGTCTCTCCCTGCTCGATGCGCTGAGCCAGCTGGTGGCGCAGCGCCCCGCGCTCGGGGGCGGCCGTCAGGCTGGTGTCGGGGGTTGGCCACAGGGTCAGCCCCGCCAGCAGCAGGGCTGGGCAGAGCAGCCCCAGTATCCGGGTTCCCCGCTTCATAGCCCCAGCCCCTGCAGGCGGTTGGCGTGCTGGCGATAGAGGGTGAGGGGATCGGTTTCGAACAGGTGGTGAATGCCGAAGGACTGGTTCACCTCGTCCAGGTGGTTCATCCGGTAGCCGGTGCCGATCACCTTGCCGAGGTGGCTGCTGCAGACGCCGACCAGGCCGTCGTTGGGCTCCTTGAAGAAGGTGCCGGTCAGGGCCAGGGCAGGATCCACCGGATCCAGGATGTTGGTCATGTTGCCGCGCCCACTCCAGGAGAAGTAGTAGACCCCGTTGGCGGCCCGCAGCGGCCCTTCGCCGCAATATTGGCTGGGCAACCCTTCCGGATAGCGCTGGTTGAAGCGCTGGGCCCCGCTGCTGGTGAGGGCATCGAGCGCCTTGAGGGGATCCTGGGGCAGGCTGCTGCCACCGGAGAGCAATGAGATGACCCCGGACAGGGCCGAGGCCGCCGCCACCGCCAGCTGTTCGGCGGCCGAGCCCGGTGTGACGCTGGCGCGCACCAGATCCGCTATCTCGGATCCCTGATTGACCCCCCCCACGCTGGTGGCGGAGGCGACCAGCTCGGGGGCGACCGAGGCCACGTAGCGAATGGTGGGGCCGCCGTGGGAGTGGCCGATGAGGTTTACCTTCTCCGCCCCCGTGATGGCGAGCACCTGCTGTACCTGCTTAAGCAGCTGTTCACCACGCAGCTCGGAACTCTGGGTGGCGGAGACCTGGGCCACGTAGACCCTGGCCCCGTCCCGGCTCAGGGCCTGGGGAATGCCGTAGAAATAATCGACCCCGAGCAGCTTGTCGAAGCCGAACAACCCGTGCACCAGCACGATGGGATAACGGGTCTGGGTGTAGCCAGCCCCCTGGGCCAGCAGGGGCAGGGCGCAGAGCAGCGCCAGAAGCCATCTCTTCATTTGCATCATCCTTGTGTCGACAGACTGCCGCCTGGCAGCCACCGGCCTCATGCCAGTGCCCATCAGCATGGTCGTTGAACTCGAATGTATCTGTGGGTGCGGTCACTAAACCGATCATCTCGACAAAACACTACCCATATGGGCAGAGGGGAGTGGCAAATCTATCCCTTGTGTTCCCAGCACAAATAAGTTAAATAATAATTGTTATCATTTCGGTGTTCAAGGCATGACAGCAAGCTGGGTGAAGGGATGGGTCGGCGCGAGTGACGCGGACAACAGCATGGCGCACTGGAAACAGCAGACCCTGTGTGGCAACCGCCATTTCGATGCCGGTGAACATGCCAGGGCGCTCGACTGCTACCAGCAGGCGCTCTGGCTGGCTCGCCAGCAGTTCTCCTTCTGGCCGGATGCCGATGAGGCGGTGGCGGCCCTGGTGGTGGCCCATCACAACATGGCGGATCTGCTGATCGCCATGACCCTGCCAGACAGAGCCGCCGACATGCTGTGCCATATCCATGACTGCCTGCTGGCCACCAGCCAGTCACCGGCCTGCTCTGCCTCCTTGCGCGCCTCGGCCCAGCGCCACAGCCACAACACCCGTACCGAGCTGCTCGCCTTCGTGCGCAGACATGGCAGCCACGACGGCATTCAACGTTGCCTCGGCCAGTGTCTGTGTCAGGCCGAGCCAGCCTCCCGACTGCATTAACCCGATAAGAGAGACGAACATGAGCCATACCCTGCCCGCCCTTGCCTATGCCTACGATGCGCTGGAACCCCATATCGATGCCCTGACCATGGAGATCCATCACAGCCGTCATCATCAGACCTATATCACCAACCTGAACGTCGCCCTGGAAGGGGCCCCTGAACTTGCCGCCTTGCCGGTGGATGAACTGCTGGCCCGTTTCGACAGCCTGCCGGCCAAGATCCAGGGGGCGGTGCGCAACCACGGTGGCGGCCATGCCAACCACAGCCTGTTCTGGCAAGTGATGAGCCCCCAGGGTGGTGGCGTGCCGAGCGGCGCCCTGGCCGCCGCCATCGAACGGGATCTGGGGGGGCTGGATGCCTTCAAGCAGGCCTTCACCCAGGCGGCCCTGAGCCGTTTCGGCAGTGGCTGGGCCTGGCTGGTGGTGGACAAGGCCGGCAAGCTGCAGGTAGAGAGCAGTGCCAACCAGGACAGCCCACTGATGCAGGGACATGTGCCCATCCTCGGGTTGGACGTGTGGGAGCACGCCTACTACCTCAAGTATCAGAACAAGCGTCCCGACTACATCGCCGCCTTCTACAACGTGGTGGACTGGGCCGAGGTGGCGCGCCGCTACCAGCAGGCGCTGGCATAAGTCCGGCCCCGCCACTGCCCATGAAAAAAAGACCCGCCAGCTGGCGGGTCTTTTTTTGGGGCGATGAGCCTCAGTCGGTTGCCGAGCCGGTGGGGACCGCCGAGCTGCTGGCTTCGCGAGTGTCGCTGGCACTGCTGGCGGGGTTCGCCGGAGCAGGCTTGTCCACGCCGCCCTGGCCGGTTTTCAGCGGTTTTGCTGGCTCCCCCTGACTCGTGGGGAGGGGCAGGCAGGGCTGGCTCGCCCCCAGGGTGCTCAGGGCCTCGCAGGGAATGGGGCCACCGATGACGATGGGTTCGCCGAGGAACTTGGGGCCCTTGTCCAGTACATAGAGATCGAGCAGCCCCATCAGGCGGGCGCCCACTTCACGCACCCGGGTGCGAATGCCCTGATAGGCGCTGGGATCCAGGGCGTTGAAGCCGACGGCCTCTATGCCGAAGTGGCGGGCGATGAAGATGGCGCGTTCGTTGTGGAAGGCCTGGGAGACCACGGTGAAGCGGGACTGGCCGAACACCTCCTTGGCTCGCACGACGGAGTCCAGGGTGCGAAAACCCGCGTAGTCGCTGTAGATGGCGCTGGCGGGGATGCCCGCCTGGATCAGGGCGCGCCGCATCTGGCGCGGCTCGTTGTACTGCACGGTGGCGTTGTCGCCGGAGACCAGGATGTAGTCCACCTTGCCGTTGTTGTAGAGCTCGGCCGCGGCCTTGATCCGGTATTTGAAGTAGTGATTCGGGCTGCCCCCGATCAGGTATTTGGAGGTGCCAAGCACCACGGCGACCCGGTTGTAGGGCACGGCATCGACGTCGTCATAGGTGTAGTGACGGGCGTCCGAGACGGTCCATTCGCTGTAGCCCAGCAGTGCGGCGACAAAGGCCAGCAGCAGGCAGAGAACGGCGAGCAGGATCTTGGCAAACTTCTTCATGCGCGGCGCGATTCGGGTCTGAAGTAAGGGATGACAAGGAGCCATTCTATTACAACTTGGGCGCTGGCGTCAGGCTTGATGGCCCCGAAGGGTGTCACTCGGGCAGAGACTGTCGCTGGGGGAGGCTGGACGGGAGGATTCAGGGGCGACATGGCCGCCCCTGTGATGGCAAGGAGGGAACTCAGTGGGCTGAATCGTTGCCCTGGCAGGCTTCGGACTCCTTGTTGGCCGCCCACCAGGGCAGCAGCTCGTCGGCCAGCCATGACTGGTAGGCCTCGCTGTCGCTGGCGATGAGCGAGTCCAGCTCGCCTTCGAAGGCACCCATGGCCTGGGCCTGATCCGGGCCGCGCAGGGCCTGGGCCATGGCCAGCCAGCTGCTGCCGCGTCCGGTCTCGTTCAGGAAGCGGTGCACCGTGTAGGACCAGGAGTAGACCATCTCACCCCCCTTGTCGTAATCGAGGTGCAGGATCTCGGCGAGGCTGGGGCGCTCGCCCGCCGGACGGGCGCTGACGTTGTCCAGCCCGCGGGCGAAGCACTGGCCGTGGGCGATGAACTCCGCCAGCCCTTCCGACCACCAGGTGGTGCGGTTGAGGGGGTAGTGGCCGAAGCTGCCGTACTGGTTGAAGCGGCCATCCAGATAGTGGACGTACTCGTGGCGCAGGTTCCACACCTGGAAGGCGGGGCGTTTCCACTCCGCCTCGTAGGCGAAGAAACGGGCCTGGTTGCCCGGGCGCGCCGGATCCCCCTCGAGGTAGATGCCGCCGTTGTCGGTGGAGACGCCGCCAAACAGGGCGCTGCCGTAGCGTTTCCAGTCGGCGGAAGAGTCGAAGATCACCAGCTCCAGGGCCTCGTTGAGGTCATCCGCCACCGGCTGGCCGCCGGTCTCCATCTGCTGGTGGAACTGCTGCTCCTCGGCCCCCAGCTCGCGGCAGATCCCCTCGGCCTGGTTCATGGTCAGATCCTGGGCCCGCAGGCGCAGGGTGGGGGAGCAGGTGTGCTCGAATGGCAGCACGTCTTCAACCCGCACCGGGGTGCAGAGCCCGGCGAAGTCACCGCTGATGCAGGCCTCGCTGGTGCGATCCGTGTAGGTCAGGTAGTAGGTGGAGAGGGTCAGCGACATCTCTTCCAGCAGGTCCGGGCTCTGGGAGCCCCCAGGGATCAGGCCGTGGTGGCGGATCTGGGCGATGACGGCCTCATCCAGCCCCTTGCGATAGGTCTCGGCCTCGTCCGGACGGGTGTAGCGCACCACCCGGTAGAGGCGGGTGTAGGCATCCAGCACGTTGTTGAGCAGGAAGAGATCCGGGCCGTCCCGCCCTTGCCACAGGGCCAGCTCGCTCATGCCGATGGCACGCAGCTGCTTGCGCAGCTCAGCATCCTGCTGGCGGAAGTCGGCGGCGAAGGGGGTTGCGTAGTCGCTGGCGAAGTCGATGAAGTTGAGCAGATCGAACAGGACGGTCGCCCAGGGATGGCGGCCGTTGATCTCGCTGGCGTGGCGGGTGCTGTAGGCCAGCATCTGGTTGAACTGGCCGAGCAGAGTGCCGAACCGGCTCTGCACCGCCGGGCTCCTAAACTGGCCGTGCAGGGCGATGCTCCAGGCACTGATGACGCCCCCCACCTCATCGCTCGCCTGCTCGGGATAGAGCAGGGGATGGGCCCCGAGGGCGGTCAGCGCCTCGGCCAGGGCTTCGGCGGCGGCGGGGCCATCCTCCCTGTGCTTGCCGTAGTTGTGATAGTTGTGGGCGCGCACGTACTCCAGCAGCAACTTCATGGCCGGGTGGGCCGGCTGGTTGGCCGCCAGCAGGCTCTGGATACCGCGGGAGACCGCCAGCAGCTTGGCGTCGTCGTGGCCATAGTTCTCCTGCCAGACGGGGGCGGGCTGGCCGCTGGCATCCTGCACTATCCTGGCCGCGTCGGCGTCCAGCAGATCCGTGCCCGGCAGTTCGGGTTCGGAGCAGGCACGGCCATCGGCACGGCGGCAGTCGAGCTGTTCCTCCTTGCTGGCCAGTATGATGGGACGATTGAGAGTCCGGCTCTCCTGCCATTCGGCCGTCTCTGGCAAGGCTTGCCACTCGCTCCCCCCGACCGGGTATTGATAGCCGGTATCTTTGAGCATCACCTGCACCTCGCTGCCGGCGGGCAGAGTCTGGCGGCAAACCCGGTAGCTGATGGTCCTGGTGCCTTCTGTGCGGGTTTGGGGTTCGTCGCACTCCTGCTGGGCCTTGGCCTCCTCCAGCAACCAGCTGTATTGGCGCCAGATGTGCAGTTCACGCACCTGGCTGGCGGCCTGGCTGCCAGCCACGGGTTGCAGGCGGAAGAAGATCTGCTCGAGCCGGCCATCCCGCTCGTTGGGGGTCTCCTCCAGCACGCTCAGCTGTTGCCACTCCCGGGGGTGATACTGCCATGTCTGTTCGGTACAGCGGCCATCGTCGCCGAGTTCACAGCGATCCAGCTCCTGTTCGCTGTGACCGAGGACGATCCGCTCCGCCAGCGGCAGGCTATCTTGGCGCGGGGCGGTCGGTGTCCCCGCCAGGGGCTCCCAGCGGCCCTGTTTCAGGCCATAGCCGAAGTCATAGCTGCTGGCAGGGATCGCCTTGCCCACCGGCACCACCTGCTCGCAACTGAGGTAGCGGATCTGCCTGCCCTGCTCGACCCTGACCCTGGGTTCGCCACACTGCCGCTCGGCCAGGGGGGCGAGGTCGGCTGTCTGCCAGTCGAAGCGGCGGTAAACCCGCAGCCGCTGATAGGGGGCGCCGCTGTCGCGGGCGCTCAGCTCGTAGGTGACTTCGGTGAGGCGATCCCCCAGCTGGCGGCTGGTCTCGCCGTCCAGTTGGTAGTGCCGCCAGTCGGTGCTGTAGTTGGCCAGCGCCGAGGTGGCGAGCAGGCTTGGGGCTGCCAACAACAGCAGCCGGGTACCCAGGTAGTTCATGTTGATCCCTTTGGTGGATGGATGGGCGTGGGGGACTAGGGAGGGTAGTGGGTGCCAAAGGAATATCAATTGGCCAGCTGGGCCGGGGCAATCATGCCTTTCACATGCAAGATGGCAAAGTCAGCCCCATTAGGAGCCATATCGATAGCAAGGGCTTAGCCCTATATGGGGGTAGGCAGCGGGGCATGGAGGGAACAGGGGCGAAGGTCCGCCCCTGGCGGGTCAGCTCGAGGCGGCCAGGGCGGCGAGCCGGGTGCGGGAGGGTTTGAGGTTGCCGCCGAGATCCGGCCAGGGCAGCCAGCGATCCGGCACCATGAAGCCGGGCAGTGACGCTCTGATCCAGGCGCTCATCTCGGCGACGTCGATGGCTTCCTGGTGCCAGTCGATAAAGGCGGCGGGGCGCTGGCCCCACTGCTCGTCCGGGATGGGGACGACCAGGGCCTGGGCCACGGCGGGGTGATCCACCAGCCGCTGCTCGATGGCCTCTGGCTGGATGTTCTCGCCGCCCGAGATGAAGAGATTGTCGAGTCGCCCCTCCACCACCAGTGCACCGTCCGGGGTGAAATGGCCCTTGTCCCTGGTGTGGAACCACCCCTCGGCGTCCAGCGGCAGCGCCCGCCCGCCCGCCTGGAAGTAGCCGGCAAACAGGGTGGCACCGCGCACGCAGATCTCTCCCTGCCGGATGCAGACCTCCCGCCCGGGCAGGGGGTGGCCCACCACCCCGGCGCCGGCGGGCCGGCCGGTGCAGACCTGGCTACCCATCTCCGACAACCCGTAGCTCACCTTGGGGGTCAGCCCCAGGGATGCGAGCCGGTTCACCAGGGGCTCCGGGATGGCGGCGCCGCCGAGTAGCAGCTCCCGCAACCGGGTGCGGGCGGGATCGAAGCCCTGGGCCAGCAGGCGCCAGAGCTGGGTCGGTACCAGGGAGAGGTGGGTGATGGGCTGGCGCTCCAACCGATCCTTGAGGGGCTGGCTGCGATCGTCCAGCACCAGCGCAGCCCCCGCCAGGAAGACCCGGAACAGGATGGCGTAGCCGCCGACGTGAAACAGCGGCAATGACAACAGCCAGCCGCACGCCTCATCCAGGGGAATGAGGGTGCTTGAGCCCCTCGCCGAGGCGAGGTGGTTGGCGAGACGGTGCACCACCGCCTTGGGCATGCCGCTCGATCCCGAGGTGAGGATCATGTTGCTCTGCCGCCCGGGAATCAGCAGCAGCGGCTTGTCCCCTGCCTCCAGCTCAGCCTCGAAATCCAGTGTCAGCCCTTGCCAGGGGCCATTTGGGATCTCGCTCGCCGACCAGAAGGCGGCGACTGCGAGCTGGCTCGCCAGCTCGGCCTGTCGGCTGAGGGGGAAGGCGGGGTTGAGGGGGCAGAAGACGATTTGGCTGCGAATGCAGGCCCAGGCCAACAGAACATCTGCCTCGGCACCACGTACCACGGCAGCCAACCTGTCGCTGGCCCGTAAACCAGCAGATGCCAACTGCTCGCAGAGGGCGTTGAGCCTCAAATCCAGCTGTCGGTAGCAAAGCGGCCGTGCCTGCGACGTGGCGGCGTGGATGGCGATCCGCTCCGGAGCCAGCCGGGCCCAGTGGCGAACCGGGCAGGGCTCGGTGACCTGCCCGGCGGGGGACTGGGCCTCAGTCACGGTGAAACAGGGGCTTGAGCTGCGCCAGATCGGGGTTGCCCTGCTTGTCCAGCAGATTCCCGGTCAGCCAGCGACGGGTATCCAGACCCGGCGCCTGATCCGGTGCCCACTCCCCGGCGAGGCGGGCGAGCTGGCCGAGGCCGACGCCGGATTCGAAGCAGGAGGAGACGATAACCTTGAGTCTCAGCTCCCGGGCTCGGGCTACCAGGGCCTCGCTGTTGGCGAGGCTGCCCAGCAGCATGGGTTTGAGCACCAGCGCCTTGAGCTGGGGGATGGGCTGCCAGGCTTCTCCCTGGCTCAGCAGTTCGTCCAGCGCCACCGGCATGTTGGTGCGGGCGGCCACGAAGGCGATGTCGTCGAAGCGGGCGCAGGGATCTTCCAGGTATTCGATCCGGTTCGCATCCAGGTGGCCGCAGAAGGCCCAGGCCTCCTCGCGGGTCCAGCCCTGGTTCGCATCCAGCACCAGCTTGAGATTGGGGCGTCTGTCCAGCAGCAGGCGGATCAGCGCGAGTTCATCCCGCATGGGGTAGCGGGCCACCTTCAGCTTGGCCTTGAGAGGGGTCTCGTGCAGCCACAGCTTCCAGTTCTTGAGCAGCTCCTGGGGAGAGCCCTGAATGAGGGGGTAGGGGTCGGGCAAGGTGGCGATCTGTTCAGGCCACTGACGCCGGGCACAGTCCAGGCCAAATTGCACCGAGGGCAGGCGGGGGGCGATGGCTTCACCCCTCGCCAGCTGTGTCAGACAGGCGATGGCCTCGGTCTGGGCCTCGGCCAGGGTCTCTTTGGAGAAACCGGGCAGGGGGGCGATTTCCCCCCAGCCGTCGTCGATGCGCACCAGCAAGCCCTCGCGCGCCGCCTCCACCTTGCCGTGAAAGGTCAGAGGCTGGATAAAAGGCAGATGGTAGCGATAGAGGGCGAGTGTCATCAGGGGTTCCGCTTGTATTTGGAGAAGTCGGGACGGCGTTTCTCGTTGAACGCGTTGCGCCCTTCCTGACCCTCTTCAGTCATGTAGAACAGCATGGTGGCATTGCCCGCCAGCTCCTGCAAGCCGGCCTGGCCGTCGCAGTCGGCGTTCAGGGCCGCCTTCAGGCAGCGAAGGGCCATGGGGCTGTTCTGCAGCATCTCGCGGCACCAGCGCACGGTTTCGCGCTCGAGCTCAGGCAAAGGCACCACGGTGTTGACCAGACCCATGTCGAGGGCTTGCTGGGCATCGTACATGCGGCACAGGAACCAGATCTCGCGGGCCTTCTTCTGGCCGACGATGCGGGCCATGTAGGAGGCGCCCCAGCCGCCGTCGAAGGAGCCGACTTTCGGGCCGGTCTGGCCGAACTGGGCGTTGTCCGCGGCTATGGTCAGGTCACACATCATGTGCAGCACGTGGCCGCCACCGACCGCATAGCCCGCCACCATGGCCACCACGGGCTTGGGGCAGGTGCGGATGTCGCGCTGGAAGTCCAGCACGTTGAGGTGGTGGGTGCCTTCGTCATCCCGGTATCCACCGTAGTCGCCACGGATCTTCTGGTCGCCACCGGCGCAGAATGCCTTCTCGCCGAAGCCGGTGAGGATGATGGTGCCGACCTGATCGTCGTAGCGTGCATCGGCCAGGGCCTGCAGCATCTCCTTGACGGTGCGGGGGCGGAAGGCGTTGCGCACCTGGGGACGGTTGATGGTGATCTTGGCAATGCCATCCTGGGACTTGTGATAGAGGATGTCCTCGTAACCGGCAGAGCAATCCTGCCATTCGATAGGAGCGTAGAGTTCCGCTTCCGTCATTGCTTCAATCATGTGCACTCTCTTGTGGTTGGTCGGCCCGCAGGGGCAGGCCGGAATGGATCGGGGCCGGACAGGTCGTCGGCTCAGGTGCTGCCTAGCCAGTCACGCAGGCAGGCGGCGAAGCGTTCGGGTTGGTCGGCGTGCAGATTGTGGCCGCCATCCAGCGCCAAGTGATTGATATTGCAACCCTGCTCCACCAGCTGGCAAGCCAGGCGGTGGAATTTTTGATCCCGGTTGCCGGAGATCCAGGTCAAGGGCAAGCCCGTGGATGCCAGCCAGGGGGCGAGATCCGGCTGCTTGCCCAGCGACGTGGCCCGCAACATGGCGGCTACCGCCCGGCCATCATTGCCAAGGCGCCTGGCCAGCTGTCGCGCCCGTCCATCCTCGTCGAGATCCGCGAACACCGGCTGGCGATACCAGTCTGCCAGCACCTCGGCCAGGGGCTCGTGCTCGAAGCGACTGGCCCATCCCTCATCGTGGCGGAGGCGGGCGGCCCGCTCGGCCTCCGGCAGGCCCGGATGGCAGTTTTCCAGCAGCAGGGCCTGCAGCCCGGTGGGGAATTGGCTGGCGTGATAGAGCGCCAGCCGCCCACCGAGGGAATAACCCGCCAGCCGGTAGTGGCGGATGCCGCGGGTTTCGAGTTCGCCGCTGAGCCAGGCGTTGGCCTCGTCAAAACCGTCCACCCGCAAATGCTGGTTGCGGCCATGGCCCGGCAGATCCAGTGCGTGGCAATCGATCCCGGGCAGGGCGTCGATCACGTCCTGCCAGTCGCGGCCATCGCCGAGCAGGCCGTGCAGCAGTACCAGCGGCAGCCCACGACTGTCCGGATTAGAGGCCACGGATGGCGTTCCCCAGTGCTTTCAGATCCTCGGCCACTTCCTGATGTTCTGGAACCTTGATGTCAGTGGCCACGAATCGCATTTCCCAATGCCTTCAGATCCTCGGCCACTTCGTTGCTCGGTACCTTGATTTCAATCAGCGTTACGCCTTTTTCCAGGGCGCTGGCGTAGACCTGCTCGAATTCGGCCAGCGAGGTGGGGGCCCGATAGGCGAGGCCGAACATGGCGGCGGCGTGCTCGAAATGCAGGCCGTGGGGCAGGCAGTAATAGGTCTCCAGCAGTTGATCCTGGGTCGGCACCGGCAGCAGGCGGAAGATGCTGCCACCGTCGTTGTTGAGCAGGATCACCACCAGGGGTTGGCTCCCCTTGCGAAGCAGGGCCAGGCTGTTGAGATCGTGCAGGGCGCTCAAGTCCCCGAGCAGCAGGGTGGTGGGCTCATCGCTGCCCTGCTCGACCGATTGCGCGAAGCCGTAGGCCGTGGCGATGAGGCCGTCGATGCCGGAGGCGCCGCGATTGGTCATCACCCGGCTGGGGCCCTTGCCGGTTTCGCCCAGCATGTCCATCAGCCGGGCGGGCATGCTGTTGCCGACGAACAACTGGCCCCGGATCAGTTGATTCAGACGGTGGCAGACCCCGAGCTCGGAGAAGCGATCGCAGGCGGCGCGGATCAGCTGGCTGGCCCCTTGCTGGTGTTCTGCCAGCCGGTGCCAGGGTCGTTGCGCCTGCGCCGCAGGGAGCGGGTGAGTGGCGACGAAGGCGGCGGGTTCGCACAGCAGGCGGCGGCGCAGCCGGTAATCGGGATCGAGGCGCGCCGGCTGCGGGTCCACCAGCCAGTAATCCTGCCAGGAGTGCTGCCTGATGAACTGGCCGAGGCGCTTGGAGACGAGGCGGGCGCCAAATTGCAGCAGCACCTCGGCGCGGGCCAGTTCACCCGCGAAGTCGCCACTTTGCAGGGCGAGATCCATGTGGATGTGGTTGCGGCGGTCAAAGCGGATCTGGCTCTGCAGATCCGCCAGCAATGGCCAGCCGAGGCGTTCTGCCAGTTCGGCCACCGCCTCGCCCTGCGCCGGATCCTGGATGCGGCCGGCGACGATGACGCCGCGCTTGCCCGTCAGCGCTGCCCAGTCGGCCTGGGGAGGGCAAGCCTGCTCCCCCATCAGCCAGGGACTCCAGGGTTCACCGGAGTGCAGCCAGTCCCCCAACGGCGCCAAGTAGTCGCCAAACTCCTGATAGTGCTCACCCGGGTAGAGGGGTTCGGGGTACATGCAGTTGAGATGCACCGGCCCCGGGGTGCGCGCCTGTTGGGCCAGGGCCTGATCCACCGAGCTCAGCACGAAGGCGGCGGGAATGGTCTGGGTGGGGCTCGGCAGGTTGAGCTGATAGACGGGATAGTGGCCGAAGATCCCCTGCTGATTGATGGCCTGGTTGGCGCCGTTGTCGATGAGCTCGGGAGGCCGGTCGGCGGAGAGAATGATGAGGGGCACGCCGGTCAGCTGGGCCTCGGCCACCGCGGGCCAGAGGTTGGCCACCGCGGTGCCCGAGGTCATGATCACCGCCACCGGTCGCCCCGTCCCCTTGGCGAGCCCGAGGGCCATGAAGCCCAGACCCCGCTCGTCGAAATGCAGGTGGCGACGAAAACCCTCATGGGCGGCGGCGGCCATGGTCAGCGGCGCGGAGCGGGAGCCGGAGGCCAGGGCAATGTCCCGCACGCCGAGACGATGGAGCTCCTCCAGCAGGAGGGAAGACCAGACGTGGTTGAAGGTGGCGTGTTGAGTGGCAAAGGCTGGGCGCGCGGACATGAGGCTCTCGCAGTGAGGAAACGATGGAAAACGCTATCCCAGCAGGGAGAGCACGTTGGCTATCTTGTTGTCGAGTTCGGCCCACTCGGCGACGGGTTCGGATCCCGCCACTATGCCGGCCCCGGCGTACAGGCGGAGGGTCTGCCCCTGTACCAGGGCACTGCGGATGGCGACGGCGAACTCGGAGGTCTCCCGGCTCAGCATGCCACAGGCGCCGGCATACCAGCCCCTGTCATAGGGCTCGTATTCGCGCAGAAAGGCCAGCGCCGATTCGCGCGGTGCGCCGCCCACCGCCGGGGTGGGGTGCAGGGCCTCCAGCAGTTGCCAGTCACAGACCTCGGGGTGGAGGTCGGCCTCGATGTCGCACTTGAGGTGCTGCAAGAGTCGCAGCTTGAGGATCCGTGGCTCGGTCAGGCTGGTGTGGCTGGTGAGGGGGGCCAGGCGGTTCAGGATATCCGCATGAACCAGTCTATTTTCCAGCCGGTTCTTGCTGTCGGCCAGCAGCTCCGCCGCCAACCGTTCATCGGTGGCCGCATCCCCGGAGCGGCGAATGGTGCCCGCCAGCGCCTCGGTCAGGAGGTGGCGCCCCTCGCGGCGATAGAGACGCTCGGGGGAGCAAGAAATGAATGCCTGGGCCGGGGTAAACTGGAAGCCGAAGTGGAAGCACTCCTGGGCATGGCCTGCCCACTGGGCCAGCAGGGACCAGGGAGAGAGGGGGGACTGGCTAGTGTCAATCTGCGCCAGACTGCTCTCACGGGAGAGCACCACCTTGGGGGTGTGGGCCTGGGCCGCCGGGCTGGTGACGGCCTCGACCAGCTGTTGCCACAGGGCCGGTGAGGGGCAATCCTGCCGCTGCCAGTCCCGCTTGTGCAGCGCGGGCAGGGGGGATTCCGGCAGCAGGGCATCGAGGGCCGATCCGGCGGCCCGCAGTTCGGCATCGAATGCGTCGACCTCATCCCGTGTCGGCAACCAGAGGTTCAGGCAGAGGCTGACACTTTCCCCCCGGCGCACCAGCTCGATGCGTGGCAACACGAAGCGGCAGGGGCCGAACCCGGGCCAGCCGGGCTGAGCGGGATCAAACGCCAGACCGCCATAGTAGCGGGGGCTGTCATCGCTGTCGCCGTCGATGCTGTCGCAGACCCGGCGGATGTCCTGGGGGCGGGTCAGCTCGTGGATGCAGCCGAGGGCCACATACTCCGGGCTCTGGGGGCTGCGGGCCTGCCAGTAGATGCGGGGATAGAGGGTCTGCGCCGCCAGCCAGCCCAGGAAGGATTGCACCGGTGCCGCCACGCGCAACCGCACGAAGCCGCTGACATTGCTGTGACGCAGGGCGTCCAGTTGTTGCTTGATATGGGTCTGAGCCAACATGGATGTCTTGTCTGAGCCGGATAATGGCGATCGCTCCGGGGGGAGGATGGCGCAGGTTGATGCCAAAGGGCGATGATTTCCTATATATTATCTGCCCATTCTTCCATGTAAATTGCCCGAGGGAGCTCAAAGCGTTCCCACGGGGCCAAGTATACCGAAATCCGGTTCGATAACCCTTAACACGATCAATATCTGATTGTTTGGCCATCACAATATGACAAATACCTTCTCTGTTTGGCTGTTGGCGGCGCGTTTGCGAACACTGCCGCTTGCCTGTTCCTCCATCTTGCTGGGGTCGGGACTGGCCGCCAGCCGGGGTGCCTTCGACGGCACCATCATGGGGCTCTCCCTGTTGACCGCCATCCTGCTGCAGATCCTCTCCAACCTGGCCAACGACTATGGTGATGCGGTATCCGGCGCCGACAACGGCGAACGGATCGGCCCCCAGCGTGCCGTGGTGTCCGGTCTCATCACCCGCAAGCAGATGTGCGTGGCCATGGGGATGACGGCGCTGGCGGCCATCGTCAGCGGTCTCGCCCTGCTGGCCTGTGCCTTCGGCGAGGCCTGGCAGCAGATATTGCTGTTCATCCTGCTGGGAGGGGCGGCCATCGTTGCCGCCATCACCTACACGGTGGGCAAGACCCCCTACGGCTATCGCGGTTTCGGTGACATCTCGGTGTTCCTGTTCTTCGGTCTGCTGGGAGTGCTCGGCTCCTACTACCTGTTCACCCATACCCTGCAGTGGGATCTGCTGCTGCCGGCCACCGCCTGCGGCCTGCTGGCGACCGCCGTGCTCAACATCAACAACGTGCGGGACATCGAAACCGATGCCGCCAGCGGCAAGATCACCCTGGCGGTGCGCCTCGGCCGCAACCGCGCCATCGCCTACCACTGGGCCCTGCTCGGGGCGGCAGTGCTGGCCACCGTCGCCTTCCTGCTGACGCAGAACGCCGGTCTCTGGCCCTGGATCTTCCTGCCCGCCCTGAAGCCCCTCACCGATGCCGCCCGCACCCTGCGACTGAGCTTCGATGGGGAGGTGTTGACCGGCGCCCTCAAGAAGACCGCCATCAGCGCCTTCCTCTACAGCCTGCTGCTCTCCACCGGTCTCGCCCTCTCCTGAGGGGAGATGACAGGTATGAGGCCCCGCGAGGGGCCTTTTTTGTGGCCGCTGCCGCCGCTTTTCTCAATTCATTCAGCCATATCCGGGTGGTCGCCTTCGGCCGCCCGTGATCCGGTCGTCAATATTGAGAAATTGTGCCGATGGCAGGCCTAGTTGTGACGAGCCCCGATTGTGGCACTCCTCGGATTGCTATAGAGATGTAACCGTATCTGACTGCTTGTGTAAAAAATCCATGGAAGGAGCACAAAATGGACAAGTTGGGAAAACACCTGGGATGGGGGTTGCTGGCACTGGCCGGCGCCTGCTCCCTTGGCTATATCGCCCTCAACCGGGGTGAACAGATCAACGCACTCTGGATAGTGGTGGCGGCGGTGTGTGTCTATCTCATCGCCTATCGCTATTACGGTCTGTTTATTGCCAAGCGGGTGCTGGCGGTGGACAGCACCCGCATGACCCCGGCGGTGCGTCACAACGACGGTCTGGACTATGTGCCGACCGACAAGAAGGTGCTGTTTGGCCACCACTTTGCCGCCATCGCCGGCGCCGGCCCCCTGGTGGGCCCCGTGCTGGCGGCCCAGATGGGTTATCTACCCGGCATGCTCTGGCTGCTGGCCGGGGTGGTGCTGGCGGGGGCGGTGCAGGACTTCATGGTGCTGTTCGTCTCCACCCGTCGGGATGGCCGCTCCCTCGGCGAGCTGATCAAGTCGGAGATGGGGCCGACGGCCGGGGTCATCGCCCTGATTGCCACCTTCATGATCATGGTGATCATCCTGGCGGTGCTGGCGATGATAGTGGTCAAGGCGCTGGCTCACAGCCCCTGGGGCACCTATACGGTGGCCTTCACCATACCGCTCGCCGTCTTCATGGGGATCTACACCCGCTACCTGAGGCCGGGGCGCATCGGTGAAGTCTCCATCATCGGCCTGGTGTGCCTCATCTTCGCCATCGTCTCCGGTGGCTGGGTGGCCGAGAGCGAGACCTGGGCCCCCTACTTCGATTTCGACGGGGTGCAACTGACCTGGATGCTGGTGGGTTACGGCTTCGTCGCCTCCGTGCTGCCGGTCTGGCTGCTGCTGGCACCGCGGGACTACCTCTCCACCTTCCTCAAGATCGGCACCATCGTGGGTCTGGCCATCGGCATTCTGGTGACCCAGCCGACCCTGCAGATGCCGGCGCTGACCCAGTTCGTGGACGGCACTGGCCCGGTCTGGGCCGGGGATCTCTTCCCCTTCCTGTTCATCACCATCGCCTGTGGCGCCGTCTCCGGCTTCCACGCCCTCATCTCCTCCGGTACGACACCGAAGATGCTGGCCAACGAGAACCAGGCCTGCTTCATCGGCTACGGCGGCATGCTGATGGAGTCCTTTGTCGCCATCATGGCCCTGGTCTCCGCCTGCGTCATCGATCCGGGTGTCTACTTCGCCATGAACAGCCCGATGGCGGTGCTGGCACCGGCGGGCACCGCCGACGTGGTGGCTTCCGCCGCCGCCGTGGTGAGCGGCTGGGGCTTCCAGATCACCCCGGAGACCCTGACCCGCATCGCCAGCGAAGTGGGGGAGCAGAGCATCATCGCCCGGGCGGGCGGCGCCCCGACCCTGGCGGTGGGCATGGCCTACATACTGCACGGCGCCCTCGGCGGCTTGATGAACGTCGCCTTCTGGTATCACTTCGCCATCCTGTTCGAGGCGCTGTTCATCCTCACCGCAGTGGATGCGGGCACCCGGGCCGCGCGCTTCATGCTGCAGGATCTGATGGGGGTCATCTCCCCGTCCCTCAAACGCACCGACTCCCTGCCGGCCAACCTGCTGGCCACCGCCCTGTGCGTACTGGCCTGGGGTTACTTCCTTCATCAGGGTGTGGTGGATCCCCTCGGTGGCATCAACACCCTGTGGCCGCTGTTTGGCATCGCCAACCAGATGCTGGCGGGGATGGCATTGATGCTCTGCGCCGTGGTGCTGGTGAAGATGAAGCGCCAGGCCTACGCCTGGGTCGCCCTGCTGCCCACCAGCTGGCTGCTCATCTGCACCCTGTCGGCGGGCTGGGAGAAGACCTTCAGCGACAATCCCAAGCTCGGCTTCCTGGCCATCGCCAACAAGTTCCAGGCCATGATCGACAGCGGCACCATTCCGGCCCAGTACACCGAATCCCAGCTGGCCCAGCTGGTGTTCAACAACCGGCTGGACGCGGGGCTGACCCTGTTCTTCATGGCGGTGGTGGTGATCCTCGCCTTCTTCTCCCTGAAGACGGCCATGAAGGCGCTGCACGATCCGCAGCCGACCGCCAACGAGACCCCGTATCAGCCGATGCCGGCGGGCAAGGGGGCATCCTCCAAGTCGGATGATGACGGCGATCTGGCCCCCAGCCTCAAGTAAGGTGACTCCACAAACCGGCATCCCGGTGCCGGTTTGTGGGCAAGCGGTTCAAGGAGCAACCATGTTCGATACCCTGGCCAAGGCGGGCAAATACCTGGGGCAGACCGCCAGACTCATGGTGGGGGTGCCCGATTACGACAACTATGTGCAGCACATGCGACTGACCCACCCGGATCAGACCCCCATGAGCCACGACGAGTTCTTCCGCGAACGCCAGGATGCCCGCTATGGCGGCAAGAATGGCGGGCGCTGCTGCTAATCCTTTTGCTGTAGGATCCTTTCATGACCCAGGCTATTGCAGTCACCCTTGATTGGACGGTTTTCTCGGCGTGGCTGGGAGCGGCCACCCATCCCTTCCCCACAGGACTTCCATCATGACGCAAGTTGTAGCCGTCACTTTGCTGACCGGTTTTCTCGGCGCCGGCAAGACCACCCTGCTCAACCACTATCTGCGCCACCACGCCGATGCCTCGGTGGCCATCCTCGAGAACGAGTTCGGCGCCGCCAATATCGACGGCGCCTTGCTGGAGGGGGGGGCCGGGGTCAGCGTGGTGGAGCTCAGCAACGGCTGCGTCTGTTGCAGCGTGCGGGGTGAATTCAGCGCCGCTCTGAGCGATCTGCTGGCCCGGCGGGCAGCGGGAGAGCTTCACTTCGAGCGGCTGATCGTCGAGACCACGGGGCTTGCCGATCCCGCCCCCATCATCCAGACCTTCTTCGTGGAGGAGGGGCTGCGGGACGCCCTGCGCCTCGATGCCGTGGTGACCCTGGCGGACTGTGAACACATCGGCCGCCAGCTGGACGAGCATCCGGTGGCGGCGGCCCAGCTCGGCTTTGCCGACCGCATCCTGCTCACCAAGACGGACAGGGTGGATGAGGTGGCGCGGGCAGCCGCCATCGCCCGCATCCACGGGATCAATCCCAGGGCCGAGATCCTCGACATCGTGCAGGGGGAGTGCCCGGCTGCGCTCTGGCTGGATCTGGACGCCTTTACCCTGAGCGATGATCTCGGTCTGAGCTCGGGTTTGCGTATCGTGCGGGGGGGAGGCCAGGGCTTCGAGGCCTTCTCGCCTCTCTCGGCCCGACCCCGCTCCTGGCACGATGCCATCGCGGCCCATCTGTTCGAGGGGGGCGAGCTGGATTTGAAGCGGGCAGGTGCCTTCATGGAGGCCTGTGTCGAGCAGCACGGCAACGACATGCTGCGCTACAAGGGGGTGCTGGCCATCGCTGGTGAACCGCGCCGTCTCATCGTGCAGGGGGTGCACAGGGTGGTGGGGTTCGACTATGGCTCTCCCTGGGGAGAAGAAGCGCCACGCTCGCGGCTGGTGATCATCGGCCGTTACCTGCCGACCGAGGCACTGCGAGCCGGTTTTGCCGAGGCAGGGCACTGAGGAGACAGATCGATGCGCGCGTCGCTGAGAGAGAAGATGCTCCGGGTCTGCCAGCAGAAGATCGCCCAGAAAGGGGAGGGAGTCGGCGTCTCCTTCTACGCCTTCTTTGCCAACAAGAATGAGGATCCGGCGCTACTGATGGAGGCGGCGACCTGGTGGATCCAGACTCATCGACTGGACCATTTCGAGAAGGCCAGCAAGATCATCCGCCTGGTTGAAGCGGAGTAACCGGGCGGGATAAAAACGATAAGGGCTCCTGATGGGAGCCCTTTCTTTATTAGCCTGGCTGATGATGATGCTAGCCGCGGGAGCCGCCAGCCTGGGTCGCACCCGCCGGACGACGGGAGAAGATCAGGGTGTCCAGCAGCCAGATGACCACCATGGAAGCCCCGACCAGAGGGAAGGCCAACCCGAGCAGTACCAGCACGGCGATGGCGCCCCGCATGGGGGGAAGCTTGGCGGGCAGGGGCGGTGCGGCGAGGCGGCCCTGGGGACGGCGGCTCCACCAGATCCAGAGCCCGCTTACCGAGCTGGCGAGGACCATCAGGCAGATGAGGAACATGGCGAGCTGATGGGGCCAACCATACATCTTGCCCATGTGCAGCATGACGCCGGTCTCCACCACCTTGGCGACCGGGCCGTAATCCTGCCAGCGCACGTCCGCCAGCACCTTGCCGCTGTATTGATCGATGTGCAGGGTGGCGTCGTTGCGTGGATCGTCGGCGAAGATGGCGATGGTGTAGACGCCAGTCTCCCCCGAGGGGGGCGTGATGCTGTAACCCGGGACGACCTTGCGCTCGCTGGCGATGTCGACCACCTGTTGCAGCGGGATGCGGTGGCTGGCCATCACCATGCCCTCGTGACCGCCGTGCCCCATGGCACTGTGATCATGACCCTCGCTGGCGGGCTGGGAGCTCGGCATGGGGGTGCTCTCCATGGCCCAGGGCACCGTCTGCTCATGGGCATGGTTGAGGCTGCGAGCAAGCGGGGCGGATTTGGGCACCTCGTTCCACATGGCGGCCGGGAAGCGATTCCAGAGGTTGGCAAACTGATCCCCCCAGAACCCCGTCCAGGTCATGCCGCTCAGCAGCAGCAGCAGCAGGAAGCCCGCTCCCCAGAAGCCGACCACGGCGTGCAGATCCCGCCACCAGAGTCGTCCCCGCTGGTGCATTCTGGGCCAGAGGATGCCGCCGACGCCGGGTCCCTTGCGGGGCCACCACAGATAGAGACCGCTGATGAGCAGCACTATGCCCCAGCCGGCGGCCAGCTCGATCAACCGATCGCCCGTGGTGCCTATCATCAGCTCGGCGTGGAGGGCCCGCGCCACCGCCTGCAGATTCCACTTGTTGTCCATGGTGCCGAGCAGGGCGCCACTGGCGGGATCCATGAACAGGGTCAGCTCGCTGCCCTGGCGATGGACCACTATCTGGGCGCTGGCATCCGGCGCCGTGGGGGGAAAGTATTTGCGCAGGCTGGCATCCGGCATGGCGATCACCGCCTTGGCCAGCAGTTGATCCGCGCTCAGGGTCTGGGTGGCCGGTGCAACCTTCATCAGATCGGGATACATGAGATTGTCCAGCTGAGGCTTGAACAAATACACCATACCCGTGAGGGAGAGCAGGATCAGGAAGGGCGCGACGAAGAGGCCGGCATAGAAGTGCCAGCGCCAGATCCGCTGGTAATGAGTCGCGTCGTGGTTTTTCATCTCAGATCCTTGCGGTCGGGGTGAAGGTTTCAGCTGGTGGAAGGTTTGCTGGCGCGGATGATAGCAGCAACGTTTTGTTAACTGCAATAAAACAGCGCCGAGCGCTCGGGGCCTGGCCTTTGTTCGCAGCGCCCGTGTTGGCGAATAGAACCTAATTTATTGATTACAAAAATAATTGTAGTGATGAAATGGGTGGCAACTGATTACTGTGTCAGTTATTTGTGGCATATTGATGGGGTGAGCAGGGTAGCGGAAAATCCAGGAGGAAGTTGTTGTGTATTTGCAACCGCACGGTCAATTCGAGTTGCAGCAGCGGGAACGGGTGCTGCTCTGTCGTCCGATTGGCGCGTTCAACCTGGCGGGGGCCATGGCCTACGAGGCCGAGTTCAGTCGGCGGATCGCCAGCCTGAGTCAGGCTCCCTGGGGGATCGTCGAGATAGCGACCGAGTTCGAGGCTGCCGGTCCCGACGTCCTTGCCCGTTTTCGCAGCCAGTTTGGCTGGTGCGCGGCCAACGGCTGCGCCTTTCTGGCGGTGGTGATGGCAGGGGGCTTCAAACAGTATCTGGCGGAGCGGGTCTTTGCCGGTCTGCCATTTCAGGGCGTGCATTTTTGCGAGAGTGAAGAGGAGGCCATGAACTGGGTCAGGGAACAGCTGGCCGCACTGGACGGCAGGCTCCGCGTTGAAGAACCGGTGTCATAGAGGCGCCAGCTGGCAATCAGTTCAGATGGATGAACCACTTGTCCCGCTCGTCGATGCAGTCCGGCTCGCCCATTTCGAATTCCCGGCAGATGAGGGGGCGCACCTCATAGATACGACACATCATGGTGTTGCGATCCAGCGCCGCACACCAGCCATCCTCCAGCCGGTGCATCACGGGCACCTCTCCTTCCCGTTCCTCCACATAGCGATCCGGTACACCGGTATCGGTGAACAGCATCACCTCGAGGCGACAACAGCAGGCCTCACAGTTCTGGCAACTCACTTCGGGTAGTGTCTGTTGGGTCATCTCATCACCCTTGTGGTCATGGCATGGAAAAATGAAACAGGCGCCACATCGGCGCCTGCGTCTGGCTCATGGCGGGAGTCTTAACCCAGCTTGCGGGCACGGTAACTGCGACCCTTGATCTTGCCTTCCTGCAGCCGCTTGAGGGCGGCACTCGCTACCTGGCGTTTGACCGCCACGTAGGAGTATTGCCCGGAGATCTGGATCTTGCCGACCTCGCTGCCGGCAATGCCGCCTTCCCCGGTCAATGCGCCCAGGATGTCGCCGGCGCGCACCTTGCTCTTGCGGCCCGCATCGATGGAGAGGGTCACCATCTGTGGCGTGACGGGTTTGAGCTCGCGCCCGATCTCGCTCAGATCCCCCTGGGGAATGGGCGCCTCTTGGTACTCTTCGATGAAGTTGACACGCTGGGCCTCATTGGGCTGATAGAGACTCAGGGCCAGACCCTGCTGGCCGGCACGGCCGGTACGACCGATTCGGTGCACATGCACCTCGGGGTCATAGGTCAGCTCATAGTTGATGACGGCGCCCAGCTCCTTGATGTCGAGGCCACGGGCGGCCACGTCGGTGGCGACCAGGATGGTCGCGCTGCCATTGGCGAAGCGCACCAGCACCTGATCCCGCTCCCGCTGTTCCAGATCGCCGTTCAGCGCCAGTGCCGAGAAGCCCTTGGCGGCCAGGTGTTCGGCCACGTCGTTGCAGGCGCGCTTGGTGTTGCAGAACACCACGCAAGAGCTCGGTTGATAGTGGCTCAGCAGCCAGGTCAGGGCGTCGAGGCGTTGACCGGCGGGCACTTCATACAGCTTCTGTTCGATGGCGCTGCCTTCGTGCAGGGACTCCACGCTCACCTCCACCGGGTTGTGCTGTACGCCGCGGCTCATCTGGGCGATCCCCTCCGGATAGGTGGCGGAGAACAGCAGAGTCTGGCGACGGGCAGGGGCATGGCTGATGACCCGGTTGATGTCTTCGCCAAAGCCCATGTCCAGCATGCGATCCGCCTCATCCAGCACCAGGGTCTCCAGACTGGAGAGCTCAAGGGTGCCTTGCTCCAGGTGCTTGAGGATGCGTCCCGGGGTGCCGACGGCGATGTGGGCACCGAAGCTCAGGGTCGCGGACTGGGGGGCGGTCGGGGTGCCGCCGCACAGGGTCACCAGCTTGACGTTGGGCATGGCGCGGGCGAGGCGACGGATCTCGGTGGCCACCTGATCTGCCAGCTCGCGGGTCGGACAGAGCACCAGGGCCTGCACGTCGACACGGTTGACGTTGAGACGGGAGAGCAGGCCGAGGCCGAAGGCGGCGGTCTTGCCGCTGCCGGTCTTGGCCTTGGCGATGAGGTCTTTGCCTTCCAGCACCAGGGGCAGGCTTTGGGCCTGGATCGGGGTCATCTGCTGGTAGCCCAGGCTGGCGAGGTTCTCCAGCAGGGCGGGGGAGAGGTTGAGGCTGCTAAATTCGCTGTTGTTCACAAAAAGACTCTATTTCAAAGAAAACCGGGAGCGCGGTGCGCTTAAGGGGGCGCATTGTACCAGAAGTCATGCTCGCTGTGATGGATTGTGGCGGATTTTTGAGCGCAGCCCGGCTGCTCCTGGGTCAACGAGCCGTGTGATGTCTGGATGAATCCTGACTATGTCGACGGCAGGCTGACGGACATAGAGGGATGACTAATTATGCTCAAAGAATATAAACGTTTTTCAATCGAAAGTGATTAAATAAAGCAGAACAATATGCTTTAAGCAGGCATTTCCAAGCCATTAATTAACCTGTCTTTGATTTATTGGTGTATATCGATACCGGGTTTTAGTATTGCAAGTCGTTGTTTATATTGGTTGATGCGGACTATCTTGGTTAATTGAAACGTATTCTTGCAGATTAATTAATTTAAAAACGTTTGTATTATTCTGGGTACATATTTCTACTGCAAATTGTGATGCCCCTCCGATTTTTAAATAGGCAATTCCCTATGATGGCGCCGGTCAAAAATTAAAACTCACTCAGGTGCTACAGGTATGGAATACGTTCACTTTGTGCTCGGACTGGTGATGGTCCTCGCTCTGGCGTTGCTGGCAAACCGCCGCAACTGGAAGCAGATCAAGCTGCGTTATATCGGCCAGCTGTTGGTGGTTGAACTGGCACTGGCCTGGTTCATGTTGAACTCCGAAGTGGGTCTGGCGGTGGTGGGTGGTTTTGCCGCAGGCTTCACCAAGCTGATGGAATTTGCCAAACAGGGGACCGATTTCGTCTTCGGTGGTCTGATGAATGAGGGGGCGTTCTCCTTCTTCCTGATGGTGCTGATGCCCATCATCTTCATCTCCGTCTTGATCGGCATTTTACAGTACATCCGCCTGTTGCCGCTGGTGATCCGCGGTATCGGTACCGTGCTGGCCAAGATCAACGGCATGGGCAAGCTGGAGTCCTTCAATGCCATCAGTTCCATGATCGTCGGCCAGTCCGAGAACTTCATCGCCCTCAAAAACATACTGCCGCACCTCAACGAGAAGCAGATGTATACCCTGGCGGCGACCGCCATGTCGACCGTGTCCATGTCCATCGTCGGCGCCTACATGCAGCTGATTGAACCGCGCTACGTGGTCGCGGCGCTGGTGCTCAACATGTTCAGCACCTTCGTGGTGCTCTCCCTCATCAACCCTTATGAGCCTGACAACACGGTCACCGACGCCAAGAGCCTGGTAGAGGGTGACGAGCACCATAACCCGAAACGTCAGAACTTCTTCGAGATGCTGGGGGAATACATCATGGCCGGTTTCTCGGTGGCCGTGATCGTGGCGGCCATGCTGGTCGGCTTCATCGCCCTGATCGCCCTGGTGAACTACCTGTTTGAGGTGGCCTTCGGTGTCAACTTCCAGCACGTGATGGGCTACATCTTCTACCCCATCGCCTGGATCCTGGGTATCCCAAGCGGTGAGGCTCTGCAGGCTGGCTCCATCATGGCAACCAAGCTGGTGACCAACGAGTTCGTGGCCATGATGGATCTGGGCAAGATCGCCGCCGAGCTCTCCCCGCGCACCGTTGGTATCCTCTCCATCTTCATGGTGTCGTTCGCCAACTTCAGCTCCATCGGCATCATCGCCGGTGCAGTGAAAGCGCTGAACGAAGAGAAAGGCAACATGGTCTCCCGCTTCGGTCTGAAGCTGGTGTACGGCTCCACTCTGGTGAGCCTGCTCTCCGCCGTGATCGCCGGTGTGATGATCTGACAAGTCGCTCTTGTCTTGCCAACAGCCCCCTGCCCAGGCAGGGGGTTGTTCTTTTGTGATAGGAAGCATCGATATACGGTCTCGTGCTGTATGGGGGTGACCAGAAAAATGAAGAGGCCGCCAATGTGGCGGCCTCTTTGTCTGGGGCAAGGACCCCATCGCAGGGACGATGAGGCGATGCCGGTTATTTAAGGACAGGTGACGGTATTACTGGTCACGCCATTGAGGGTGGCCTGGTAAGTCACCTGCTGGGTCAACAGCAGTATGTCGATATTGTTGAGGGTTACCCCGAGCACGACACCATTCTTGCTCCAGGTGACGCTGTTGCTGACATCAAGCGTGCTGCCATCAGAGAAGCTGGCGACGGCCTTGCGGGTCACTATGTTGGCAATCGGGAGGCCGAGCAGCCCGAGCTGGACCTGGGTGGTGCAACTGGCCGTCAGGCTGCCGAGAGTCGCTGCCGTGATGGTGATCGGCTTGCTGTCTGAGCCGGTCAGGAAGCTGGCACTGATATTGGCATTGCCTGCCGCCACCCCATGTGCAACCCCGGTGCCGGTGACGGTCACCACGCCAATATCGTCACTTTGCCAATGGGCAAGGGCGCTGACATTCTGGGTGGTCAGGTCACTGAAGGTTGCTGTCGCCTTGAGCTGTACCTCGTTTCCACTCGCCAGATTGGGGATGGTTTCTATGCTGAGCGAACTCACAGTTGCAGCCGTTGCCGCGATGTTGATGGTGGATGTGATGCCGCCCAGAGTGCCGCTGATGTTGGCAGAACCCACGGCCAGAGCCTTGATCTGGCCGCTCGCATCCACGCTCACCAAGGCGGGAGAGCTGCTGCTCCAGCTGGCCTGGCTGGTGACATCCACCACCGTATTGTCGGAGTAGGTTGCCAGCGCCCTCAGTTGACCATTGGTACCCAGTGCCAGGGAGGCCAAGGGGGTGCTGATCTGGATGGTACTGACCGTTGCCGCCGTGACCGTGATGATCAGGGTGCTGGTCTGCCCGCCAAAACTGCCGGTGATGGTGGCAGTCCCGGGGGATACTGCCGTCACCTCTCCATTGGTATCGACGGTGGCGACGTTGCTGTCACTGCTGCTCCAGGAGATCAGACTCGAGATGTTCTGGCTGCTGCCATCGGAGTAGTTGGCAACGGCAGTCAACTGGGTCTTGGTGCCGGCCGCCAGGGTCGATGCCGTCGCCGACAAGTCGATCTGGTTCACGCTGGCACTGGAGACGCTCAGGCTGACTGGATTGCTGGTGACGCTACCCACGCGACCGGTGAGGGTGGCATTGCCAATGGTGACCGCGGTGACTTCACCGGACAGGTTGACGGTGGCGACACCGATATCCGAGCTGTTCCAGGCCACCAGGTTAGAGATGTCCTGAGTCGTGCCATCGCTATAGGTGGCGATAGCCGTCAACTTGCCTTTGGTACCCTTGGCCAGGGTGAGAGTGGGAGGGGTGAGCTGGATCTGGCCGATGGTGGCGTTGGTGACCGTCAAGATTGTCCCGGCACTGGTCACGCCATTGACGCTGGCAGTGATGGTACTGGTACCCACCGCGACCCCGGTCGCCAGACCCTGGGTATCGATGGTGACCTTGGTCTGATCGCTGCTGACCCAGGCAGCCTGGTTGGAGACATCCAGCGTACTGCCATCGCTCAGCACCGCCTGGGCCTTGAACTGGACCGAGCTGCCCTTGGCCAGAGTGCCACTGCCGCTATCGAGGACGACCTGGACGTTGCTGATGGTGGCATTGGTGACCACCAGCAATACAGTATTGCTGCTGACGCCTTGGAAGAGGGCCGAGATGTTTGTTCCTCCTGTACTGACCGCAGTTGCCTCACCGTACTGGTCTATGACCGCCACACTGTTATCCGAGCTAATCCAGCTGACCTGGTCGCTAACATCCTGCGATGAGTTGTCGCTGAAGCTGGCGATGGCCTGGAATTGCAACTTGGTGCCTGCAGGCAGGGAGGCGGTGGGCGGAATGATCTGCAACGAGGTGGCGATGGCATTGGTTATGGTCAGACTGACACTGCGGCTGACGGAACCTAGGGTGGCGGTGATGCTGGCCTGGCCTATGCCGTTACCCGAGATCTGTCCCTGACTGTCTACGCTGGCGATGACGGGGTTGTCGCTGCTCCACAGTGCCTGAGCCGATACGTCCTGAGTCGAGCCGTCGCTGAAGGTGGCGATGGCCTGCAGCTGACTCTTGGTACCGAGGGCAATGGTCGAGACGGCAGGAATGACTTGTAGGGCGGTAGGGCTGGCGTTGTTGACCTGAATGCTGGTAGTCGCGGTGACGCCGAGCAGGGTGGCGGACAGCGTCACTGAACCCGCAGCGACACCGGTCACCAGGCCTGTGCTATCGACTGTGGCAACGGCGTTGTTGCTGCTCAGCCAGGCGATTTGGGAGGAGACATCCTGGGTGCTGTTGTCGGCAAAGGTGGCAATGGCCGTCAGTTTGGTGGTGGTGCCGATGGCCAGTTGCACGGAGGCCGGAATGATCTGGATCTGGCTGACGGCCAGATTGACGGCAGAGACACTGGTTTGGCCAGTGACGCCCAATATGGTGGCCGTCACAGTCGCATCACCAGTATCGTTTGCGGTGATTTTCCCCTGGCTATCGACGCTCAGCACGGATGGGTTGTCACTCTGCCAGCTGGCCTGGGTCGACACATCCTTGGTGGTATCGTCCGAGAGGGTAGCAATGGCTTGCAACTGCAGTGACAACCCCTTGGCGAGCTTGGTGGTCGGGGGAATGATGGAAACCTGGGTGGGGATGGCATCCGTGATGGTGAGCTCCGAGCTATTGCTGGTGACTCCCTGATAGCTGGCTGTGATCACCGTCTCACTGACCTTGAGTGTCTTGGCCAATCCCATGGCATCTATGGTCGCGATGCTGGTATCGGCGCTGCTCCAGCTGGCGACGTCAGTAATGTTGGCGGTGCTGTTGTCGCTATAGGTGGCGATGGCCAAATATTGGGTACTCAGGCCAAGGGGGGTGCTGGGGTTGGCTTCTGCCCGGGCCTGATTGCCTGCGGTATCGCCAGATATATCTATTTTGGTGATAGTTTTGGCGGATGGATTCGTTGGTTTGGTGCCTCCCCCTCCGCCTCCTCCGCCGCAGCTGAATAAGAAGAAGGTAAGAAACAGCGAAAGAAATACTGTCATTGGCTTGCTCATGGATATTCCCCTTTAATCTCTGTGCTTAAGGTAAGAGGAGATTCACCCTGATGAGGGGACAGCGAATCCTGCAGAGATATTTATCTCTGTTTTTGTTGAATGACATGTTTTATCAATGTGCTGATTTATCTGTATTAAATTCTAGTGATAGATGCTTTTTATGAGACAAGCCCTCTTTTCTATGTGGGTGTGAATGCTAAGGGTGTGAATCCTAGATGACCGCTATGGATAAATTTATTATTTGTGGTTTGTTAATATGTCTAGGTCAGGGGAAGGGGTATTTCAATGGCTATTGATATAATTAAAAGTATTGCTTTGTAACAAATCGCCGTTCTTTGGTTATATTGATGAACCGTTCTGCCGGTGGAGAAGGGCGGCAATCAGGTATCGATGGCCTTGGTGTGAACCATGGCATGAGGACAAGACTTAGGTGAGACAGCAGGCTGGACGAAACTGGATGGAAAGGGATGACTTGAGTCCATGGGCCGGCAAGCCAAGCCCATGGTGGCAAGAGGAGCGCTGTGCTGGGTCAAGTCAGTTTGCCCTTGAGCAACCATCTATCCAGGGCGTTGGCGAAGCGCTGTTTGTCGGCGGCATTGAAGGGCGCGGGCCCACCGGTCTGGATGCCAGCCGATCGCAGCTCCTCCATGAAGTTACGCATACCGAGTCTGGCCTGTATGGTTTCGCGGGTATAGATCTCGCCGCGAGGATTGAGTGCTTCGCCACCAGCGTCGATCACCCAGGACGCCAACGGAATGTCGCCGGTGATGACTAGGTCACCGGGTTTAACCTGCTGCGCTATCACGTGATCCGCCACATCGAAACCTTTCTCCACCTGCTGCGTCTTGATGAAAGGAGAGGGAGGCACGCGCAGCCCCTGATTGGCCACCAGTGTGGTAACGACCTGAGTGCGGTGAGCGGCACGGTAGAGGATCTCCTTGACCGGGAGAGGGCAGGCATCGGCATCGACCCAGATGGGCATGGCATGGTTTCCAATGGTTCACACGAGGGGGCACATATTAGCATGGTTGGCCGAGAGGGGCTGCCCGGTGCTGAGCCAGGCCGCGCTTTCGTGTAAGCTGACCCGATGAATCGACGCGAAAAGGATGAGTGGATGGATCGGGTGCCCAGTGATGTGATTTACGGCCTGACGTTGGATGGCAAGGGGGGCATGCAGCCTCTGGCGGTGGGGAGCGAGATCCCCGCCGCCGAACCCAGCTGGTTGCACCTGGATTACGGCAATCCGGAAGCGGCTCGCTGGCTGCTGCAGACGCCGCTCATCAATGAGGTGGTCCGTGAATCTCTGCTCGGCCAAAGCAATCGCCCCAAATTGGTCCGGATGGGGGAGACGGTGCTCCTGATCCTGCGTGGTATCAACCACAACAAGGATCACCGCCCCGAGGAGATGGTGGCGCTGCGGATCTACATCACCCCCGATCTCATTCTGAGCAGCCGCCGTCGCCCCCTGCTGTCTGAACGGGATGTGTTCGAACAGCTGAAACTGGGGGGCGGGGCCGACTCGCCAGCTGACTGGCTGGTGGAGATTTGCGATGCCCTGACCGACCGGGCGGGGGAGTTTGTCGAAGAGTTGCACGATCAGATCCTGGAGCTGGAAGAGCAGGTTCTGCTGCGGGATCTCCCCCCCAACGGCCGTCTGGCCAGGATCCGCAAGCAACTCATCATGATCCGCCGCTATCTCTCCCCCCAGCGGGATCTGGTGGCCCGTCTTGCCAACGAGAAGATCAGCTGGCTGGATGAAGATGACAGGCGCCGCCTGCTCGATATCGCCGATCGCCTGCGGCGCTGGCTGGACGATCTGGATGCTGGAGTGGCCCGTACCGCCGTGCTGGCGGACGAGATCAACAACCTGATGGCAGAGGCGACCAACCGCCGCGCCTACCAGATGTCGGTCATGGCGCTGCTGTTCCTGCCGGCCAGCTTCCTGACCGGTCTGTTCGGCATCAACCTGGGGGGAATGCCGGGGGCCGAGAGCCCAGCCGCCTTCTGGATCTTCAGCGGCTCCCTGCTGGCGCTGGCAGTCGGGCTGGGCGTCTGGCTCAAACACAGACGCTGGTGGTAAGGAGCGCAGATGACGACGTGGGAATCTTTTGGCGTGACCCTGCTGTTGCTGCTGGGTCACACCCTCATTCGCGGGCTGATCCACAAGAGCCTGCTGGCCTTGGCCAAATCCAAGCAGGTGAGTGAAAACCGGGTGCTTTACGTGGAGCATGTGTTCCACTTCTTGCTGGGGTGCGCGACCCTGCTGATCCTGGCCGGGGTCTGGGGACTCGACTTCTCTCGCCTGGTGGTTCTGGCCTCCTCCTTCTTCGCGGTGCTCGGCGTCGCCATGGTGGCGCAGTGGTCGATCCTCTCCAACATCACCGCCAGCATCACCATCTTCTTCGCCTTTCCCTACAAGATTGGCGATCGGATCCGCATCCTCGACAAGGATGACTCCGTGACAGGGGTCATCACAGAGATCGGTCTCTTCTACGTGCGAGTGCGGGACGACAACGGCGACATGGTCACCTATCCGGCGAACCTGATCCTGCAAAAACCGGTCAGGAAGCTGGAGGAGAGGGAAGCCGTGCCCCTGCAACCAGAATGAAAAAAGCTCCCTCGGGAGCCTTTTTCATGGACAGGCTGACTCAGCGTTCGAAGAAGTGGTAGAGATGCTCGACCTGCACCGGACAATCGGCCACCCGGTGAATATGATCGCGCGCCTCCTCGGCGGAGGCGAAGCTCACCGGGCACCCCAGAGTGTCCGTCATCGCGTACAGACGACCGTCCTGCCCGCGAAATTCCACGATCCAGCCAGGTGAGATGACATCGTGCAGGATCTCCGCCTCCTTGAAACGCTGTTGCTGATGCAATGTCCGCAATTCGGTGACCGTCATGACATCCTCCTATGACCGATGGCACTCACCTTCATTCTAGTTGCCCGGACTGGGCGGAGCCCTGTCCGGCCAGCCCTGGATCATCTCTCAGGCGCTGATTACTTGATGGCATCCGGGACGGGAGTGTCGCGGGGGGGTTGCAGGGCGATCACCAGCTCGCCAGTCTGGGGCTGGATGGGGCCGGTGACCACCTGTGGCTGCCCCTTGGCATCGAGCAGGAACAGCGGTATGGCGCCCGGATTGGCTTCCTGATACTGGTTCCAGTCGAAGGCTTCCCGCAGCCGGGTTGCCTTGATCTGGCCCCCTCGGCTCAGCAGGCCGCTCAGGCGGGCAAAGTTCATTTCGGCTCCGAACAGATTCTGGCGGGCGCGGAAGGTGGCACTCTCCCGGTTCGCCTTGCCGTGCTGATCGCTGGAGCGCAGGGAGTAGACCTTCTCCTCCCCATAGAGGTGAGCGAAGTGCAGCACGCCGAGGGCGTTGTTGTGGCGGTTGGGAGAGAGGGCCAGCACTGTGCTGATGCTGGTGAGCGGCAGGTGCAACTCGGCCTGCTCCGACTGCGGATTGCCGAAGTAGCAGGGCAGGTTGCTCATGCGGGCCAGCTTGCAGTGTTCCCAGGCGGGATCCGACAGTTGCACCGGGATGCCCTGATCCGCCAGCGCCTTGGCGATGGCGCGGGCCACCGAGTTGGCGCCGATCAGCAGCCAGACATTGGGAGCGCTCTGGCGCATGCCGAGCAGGTTGGCGAGGGGGGCAGAGGTCAGACTCTGCAGCACCACGGTGAAGATGATGACGGCGAACACCAGAGGCACCAGCTTGTCGGCATCTGCAATGCCGGCCTCGTGCATGCTGATGGCAAAGGAGGCACTCACTGCCGCCGCCACTATGCCGCGCGGGGCAATCCAGCTGAGCAGGGCGCGGGCACGCCAGGGAAGATCCGATCCCATGGTCGATACCAGGATACAGAGTGGGCGGGCCACAAACTGCACCACACACAGCAGGAGCAGCACCATGGGCCCGAGCTGCCAGAGCTGTGCCAGATCGAGCCTGGCCGCCAGCAGGATGAACAGGGAGGAGATGAGGATGACGGCGAGCTCCTCCTTGAACTCCAGTACCTCTTCCAGATCCAGCCCCTCCTGATTGGCGAGCCAGATGCCGAAGACGGTGACCGCCAGCAGGCCGGATTCGTGGCTGATCCAGTCAGAGAGGGTGAAGGTGACCAGCACCAGCGCCAGCACGCCGAACTTATGCAGGCTGACCGGCAGCCAGTCCTTGCGAATGAGCAGGGTGGTGAGCCAGCCGGCGCCCACCCCGATCAGGGTGCCGACCCCCACCGTCTTGCCGAGCGCCAGCAGGGTATGGCTGAGCACGTCACTCTGGCTGCCGAGGCGCACCGCCTCGAACACCAGCACCGCGAACAGGGCTCCGATGGGATCGATGACGATCCCCTCCCAGCGCAGGATCTTGTCGACCTCCCGCACCGGCCGGATCACGTTGAGCATGGGCGCTACCACAGTCGGTCCCGTCACCACCAGCACGGCACCGAGTACCATGGCGACTCGCCAATCCAGCCCCAGCAGGAAGTAGCTGGCGCCGCCTATCACCGCGAAGCTGGCCAGCATGCCGACGGAGCAGAGGTTGCGCACCACCTTGCCAATCCCCTTGAGCTCGGCCAGATGCAGGGTCAATGCCCCCTCGAACAGAATGATGGCCACCGACAGGGAGACCAGCGGGAACAGCAGATCCCCGAGCAGGGCATCCGGATCGAGCACCCCCGTCACGGGGCCGAGCAACAGGCCGCTGAGCAGCAGAAACAGGATGGCTGGCACCCGCAGGGACCAGGCCAGCCACTGGGCCAACAGGGAGATCAGGGCGATCCCCGCCAGGGAGAGTGCAATCATGCCAACCTCGGGCAGGTAATGGGACTGGGAGTAGTGTAGCGGGGAAGCGGGGCAAATTGACATTCGATTGGAACAGGGGAGGTGGCCCGCGCCTGGGCGGTGGAGGGGGAAATGGAAGCGGAATGTGCGGTGCGACTAGATGGGGCTCTCCTTGTGCAGTTCGGTGACGCAGTCGGTCACCGCCAGCACCAGGGCCGAGCGCACCATCTGATCGAGCCGGTTCAGCTGCATCTGGTAGAGGGGCCAGTCTTCCTCGTTGGCCGGGGGATCCTGCGGCATCATGCTCGCCTGGTTGATGCCATGGAGGCGATCGAGCAGGTCGCGAACGGGTTTGTCGCTGAAGCGGTAATCCTTGGGATCGCGCACCAGGAAATCGCGGATCTTCATGTAGGCCTCGATGTCCTGATAGTGCTCGAGGGAGATGAGGCCGAGGGCGAAGATGAGCTTGAGGCGCACCTCCAGCTGGCCGAGGGGACCGCTCTGGTTGAGCAGGGGTTCGATGGCGTATTTGACGGCATACTCCTCCTGGCGGAATGCGCGCCGCATCAGGGAGTCGACCGCCTCTTCCAGGATGGACACGACCTCGAGGAAGAAGCCGCGAGGGCCATCCTGCTCGTTCAGTCGCTCCAGTACTTCATCTTCCTGGTGTGTGGTCATAGGTACTTGGGGTCCAGCTGACTGGGAGAGAGCCAGGCTCTCTCCCGGTTTTTAACTTGGGGGCACCCTGGCAACCCGCGATGGGTAGGCCAGGATGCCGCCTGTGGGTCCTCACAGGGTCTGATAGCGGGCGACGATGGCGGCAACGATCTCGCTGTCTGCATCCAGGCCGGTCACTCGTGCCAGGGCCTTGGCCGGGCCGATCTCCGCCAGCAAGGCTTGCAGCTCTACCGCCTGAGGGTCGTCGGCATTGCGATAGTGCAGCGCCGCCGCTATGCCCTCCTGCAGATGATCATTGGGCAGGCCGTATTCCAGGGTGCCGAGCAGCGGCTTCACCAGCCTGTCGCCCGCCGCCAGCTTGCGCAGTGGCTGACGGCCCACCCGGTCGATTTCGTCCACCAGATAGGGGTTGGCGAAGCGGGCCAGGATCTTCTCGATATAGGCGGCATGGAGCCGCGGATCGAAGCCGTAACGCTGTACCAGCACAGCACCGCTCTCCTCCATGGCGCGGCGCACCTTGCTGCGAATAAGCGGATCCTCGATGGCGTCGCGCACCGTCCGGTAGCCCCTCAGCTTGCCGAGGTAGGCGGTGACGATGTGGCCGGTATTGAGGGTGAACAGCTTGCGCTCGACGAAGGCCATCAGGTTGTCGGTCGTCTCCATGCCCGCCACCTTGGGCAGCTCGCCCTTGAACTGGGTCTGGTCGACGATCCACTCGCTGAAGCTCTCCACCGTCACCTCAAGGGGATCGTCGTTGGCCGCGGCGGGTGGCACGATGCGATCCACCGCCGAGTCGACGAAGCCGATGCAGGCGTCGAGCCGGGCATGATACTCGACCGGCAGGTACTTGAGTACCTCCTGCTTGAGGTGGCTGGTGCCGCGTACCATGTTTTCGCAGGCGATGACGTTGAGAGGGGTCAGGTTGCCGGCATCGAAGCGGGCCTGCAGCCCCTTGGCCAGGGTGCTGGCAATCTTGTCCAGGATGTTGGGGCCTACCGCCGTGGTCACCAGATCCGCGCTGACGATGCGTTCGATCACCTCTTGCCCTGCGGAGCTGACGGCCGCCACGTTGCGTACCACATCCAGCTTCTGATCCGTGCCCACCACCAGCACCTTGTACTCCTGGCGGTGGTTGAGCTGATCGATCAGGGTCTCGTTGACGTCGGCGAAGGTGACCTGGTGGCTGGCGTCGGCCAGCAGTTTACCGATGAAGCCACGGCCTATATTGCCGGCACCAAAATGCAATGTTTTCATGATATTAACCTCTACAACCAAAGACGATGATGAGTTATGCGGCGTGTTCGGCACCCAGTAAATCCAGGAACTCCTGGGGATCCCGGGTGCTGGCCAACCGGTCGATGAGACCCGGTTCATCCAGTGCATTGGTCAGCTTGGTTATTACCTGAATGTGTTCGTCATTGCGGGCGGCGATACCGATCACCAGCCGCGCCACCTCGTCGGCGGACTCACCGAACGGCACGCCGGCCGGGTACTGGCAGATGACGATGCCGGTGCGCTTCACGTGCTCCTTGGCGGCGATGGTGCCGTGGGGCACGGCGATGGACTCGCCAAGATAGGTGGAGACCAGCTGCTCGCGTTCCAGCATGGCGTCGACATAGTCCGGGGCCACGTAGCCACGCTCGGCCAGCAGCTTGCCGGCAGCCAGGATGGCGGCCTCCTTGTTGTCGGCCTGAAGGCCCAGGTGCACGTCCTGCAGGCTCAGGGTGAAGACCTCGGTGCTCTGCGGCTCAAAGCTGTCGTCGTTGGCGGCCACCAGCAGGTGCGGGTTGGCTACGTCGTCGTTGGCAGCCCTGGCCAGACTCAGGTTCTGTACCAGCTCCTGATAGAGGGCGTTGTCGAGGAAGTTGTTGAGGGAGATGTGCTGGGCGTGCGGCGCATGGCGGCGGGCACGGTCGGTCAGATCCTTGTGGGTGATGACCAGATCCACCTGATCGTCCAGGCTGTTGATGGCGCGGTTGGTCACGCTGATGTCGAGGCCGGCGGCCTCTACCCGCTTGCGCAGCATGCCGGCGCCCATGGCGCTGGAGCCCATGCCCGCATCGCAGGCGACGACGATGTTGCGTACCGCCATCAGTTCACCACCGGGCTTCTTGGCCGCCGCGGCTTCTGGCTTGGCACCCTTCATGGACTTCATCTTGCGGGTGGCTTCACCCAGGGCATCGGCTTCGTCGGCTTCCGGTTGCTGGGCACGCACGAAGACGGCGGCGACCAGGAAGGAGACGGTGGCCGAGGCGACGATGGAGAGCAGCACCCCGATGAGGGAGGCTTTGGGCGTCATCAGCAGCACGGCGAAGATGGAGCCGGGGGAGGCCGGAGAGACCAGGCCCGCGTTGAACAGGGTCAGGGTGAAGACACCGGTCATACCGCCGGCGATCACCGCCAGGATGAGGCGCGGGTTCATCAGCACGTAGGGGAAGTAGATCTCGTGGATGCCGCCGAAGAAGTGAATGATGGAGGCACCGGCAGCGGATTGCTTGGCATTGCCACGGCCGAACACCATGTAGGCCAGCAGCACGCCGAGGCCCGGGCCCGGGTTCGCCTCGATCAGGAAGAAGATGGAACGGCCCTGTTCGGTCGCCTGCTGGATGCCGAGCGGCGAGAAGATGCCGTGGTTGATGGCGTTGTTCAGGAACAGGATCTTGGCCGGTTCGACGAAGATGGAGGTCAGCGGCAGCAGGCTGTGGGCGACCAGGAAGTCGACACCGCCAGCCAGGGCGCCGGAGAGCACCTTGACGAAGGGACCGATCACGAAGAAGGCGAGGATGGCGCACAACATGCCGATGATGCCGGCGGAGAAGTTGTTGACCAGCATCTCGAAGCCGCTCTTGACCCGGCCTTCCATCGCCTTGTCGAAGCGCTTGATGGCCCAGCCACCGAGAGGGCCGACCATCATGGCACCCATGAACATGGGGATGTCGGTGCCGACGATGACCCCCATGGTGGTGATGGCACCGACCACGGCGCCCCGTTCACCGCCGATCAGCTTGCCGCCGGTGTAGCCGATGAGCAGCGGCAGCAGGTAGGTGATCATGGGGCCGACCAGCTTGGCCAGCGTCTCGTTGGGCAGCCAGCCAGTGGGGATGAAGAGGGCGGTAATGAAGCCCCAGGCGATGAAGGCGCCTATGTTGGGCATGACCATATTGGACAGGAAGCGTCCAAAATTCTGTATCTTGACTTTGGTATCCGGTGATAACATGTCGGGACCCCGTTTTAAGCCTGTTTGATTAAGAGTGGTAGTCGGAGTGGTGGGTTTTGCCGAACCCCCCATCCGGGTCGTCTAAGCAACTTCAATCTACCAGCTTGCGATCAAATTAGGCTGAAAACGGGGCATCTTGTGACTTGCCTCTCAAATACACCTCCCTCCCCCCTCCCTCATGAGTGATCCAAATCACGATTTAGAACTGTTTTTTGGCTGCTTTTTGTTCTTTTCTGCTGCGAACGATGTTTTACCGTGATTTACCTCTCGTTTTCATGTCTGCCGCGAGTGGCTGTCAATGTGATTTTTGTCACAAAATGTGAATTTGATTCCAATTGGGGCTCAGTCGCTGAGCCTGCATCCGGGGGTGGCAGCGATGGATCTGCCATGCAATGGGCTAACTGAGCGATGAATCACTCTGATTTGTTGCCCACTTTCAGGCAGAGAGAGGGAGGGGAGCAGAGTTTCGTCTGTAGTAAGCCTGAGGGGGAAGGATCGGGAAAGGACACGGGGTGGGGATGAGTGGTGATCGGCCCGTGCACCGCCATGAAAAAGGCCCGCACGGGGCGGGCCTTTTGAAAGGGGAGAGCTTACTCCGCCTGGGGAGCCGGATCGGCCGGCGTCTCGACATCGGCGGCCGGGGCGACCGGCGCCGGGCCCGGCACCAGCGCCACCGCCGGCTTGGCGATGAGGGAGCGGGTCTCTTCCACCGCTTCGCTCAGCTTGACCTCGATGACCTGGCCGAGCTCATAGACCACCTCTGTCTTGTCCAGGTAGACGCGGCCGTTGTCCCAGTTGCACTCCAGCCTGTCCTTGTTGTCCAGGATGTGGCGGGCGGGCATGAAGACCACGGCGCCATTCTCCTGCAGGCGCAGCTTGAGGCCGGCGCGCATCACGTCGATGATCTCGGCGTTGAACACCTGATCGGTGCCGGCGGCAGACATCAGGTAGCGGACATAGAGCCAGTCGCCGATGTCGCGCTCCACCATGCGGTGCAGGCGGCGGCAGGCGGTCAGGTGCTCGGTCAGCTCGGTACTCGGGCGCGGGCCCGGAGCCTTGCCGGCGATGACGGCTTTCAGCAGGCGATGGTTGACCATGTCGCCGTACTTGCGGATGGGGGAGGTCCAGGTGGCATAGGCGTCGAGCCCCAGGCCGTAGTGGGCACCCGGCTCGGAGGACATCAGCGCATAGCTCTGGAAGCGGCGGATCTTGCCGTCCAGCCAGCGGGTATCCAGGTTGTCTATCCAGCGGCGCAGGGCGCAGAAGCCGGACAGGCTGGCGATCTCTTCCTTCTCGAACGGCGCCTCGGCGGTCTTGAGCAGCTCGATGGCACCGTCGAGGGACTCCTCGTCAAAACCGGTGTGGACGTTGAAGATGCCGTAACCCACCTGCTTGCCGAGCACGCGGCCGGCGCAGATGTTGGCGGCGATCATCGACTCTTCCACCATGCGGTTGGCGATGCGGCGCGGCTCCACGTGGATGGCCAGCACCTCGCCGTTTTCACCCAGCTCGAAGTCGTAGTCGGGGCGGTCCGGGAACACCAGGGCGTGCTCGGTGCGCCACTTGATGCGCGCCTCGGTCATGGCCTTCATCAGCGGCAGCTGGGCCAGCACCCCGGCGTCGATATCCAGCGCTTTGCCGTGCTCGGCCCAGTCGGAGACGTCGTCATAGGAGAGGCGGGCGTGGGAGTTGATGCGGGCGGCGAAGAATTCGGTCTCCTCCAGCAGCAGGCCATCCTCGGCGATGAGCAGGCGGGCACACAGGGTGTTGCGCTCCTCGCCCTCTTTCAAGGAGCAGAGCTCGTCTGAGAGGGTGCGCGGGATCATGGGCACGTTGCGGCCCGGCATGTAGACGGTGAAGGCGCGCTTGGCCGCTTCCAGATCCAGCTCGCTGCCCTCGGCCACATAGGCGGTCGGATCGGCGATGGCCACCAGCAGTTCCCAGCCGTTGTCCAGCTTGCGGATAGCCAGGGCGTCATCCATGTCCTTGGTCTTGGCGCCGTCGATGGTGAAGAAGGGGGTAGAGGTCAGGTCGGTGCGGGGCAGCTCTTCCTCCTCGATCACCTTCCACTCCGGCAGGTCGGCCGGTTCAATCTGGGCCAGATTGTGGCGCGCCAGCACCACCCACCAGGGCACGTTGTGATCGTCTTTGTCGGCGATGAGCTGGGTGATTTCGGCGGAGAAGTTGCCGTCCATCAGGGCGTGGCGCTTGAGGGTCGCCACCACCCAGTCCCCTTCCTTGAAGGACTTCTCGTCCAGACCCTTCTTGGCGCGGGCCTTGATGGCGTCCTTGATGAGGGGGTGATCCGGCACCACGTTGAGGCGATCGCGGAACATCTTCACGCGGCCGACGAAGCGGGTCACCGCCTGCTCCAGCAAGGCGTCCGGCTCGGCCACTTCCTTCTCTTTCTCGGTCCGGATCAGGGCGCTCACCCGGTCACCGTGCATCACCTTCTTCATGTAGGGAGGGGGCACGAAATAGCTGGTCTTCTCATCGACCTCCAGGAAGCCGAAGCCTCGATCGGAGGCGCGGATCACACCCTCTTTCTTGGGGATGTTCTCGCGGATTTGTTGCTTGAGCTGGGCCAGCAGCGGATTGTCTTGAAACATAAGTGAGGAACCTGAGGTGGAAACCGATGAAGAATCGCCCAGCACTATACGTTTTTACCCCCCCAAAGCCAAGGTGAATGGCCGCGTCAGCGGGGTTGCAGTGCCCGGCGACCCTGCACGATCAGGCGCTGGGAGACCTGTTTGTGCAGCCCCCGCTCCAGCACCCAGCGATGCCAGTAGAGCCGCTCCACCAGGTGCAGATCCGGACAGAGATCGAGCAGGCTGCCCTCCGCCAGCTGGCGACGGATCTGCAGCTCGGGGATGAGACAGCAGGCCAGTCCCTGCTCGGCCATGGCGACGAAGGCCTCGGAGGAGCGCACCGTGTGACAGGGGTAGCCGCCGGGTTTCAGGTCGAAGTTGCGGGCCACGAAACTCACGTGCATGTCGTCGCGCTGATCGAAGGCCACCGCCGGCGCCTTGGCGAGCGCGGCGGCGGTGAGGCCGTGCGGGAAATGGCGGGCGACGAAGGCGGGACTGGCGGTGAGCAGGTAGCGCATCTCGCCGAGCTCGTCGACACAGCAACCGGCGAGCGGCTGGGGCTGCAGGCTGACGGCGCCGAATGCCTGGCCCTCGCGCACCTTGTCGAGGGTGCGGCTCTCGTCATCCACCAGCAGGTTCAGCTCGATGGGATGCTGCTCAAGCAGCGGGCCGAGGGCGGGCAGGAACCAGGTGGCCAGGCTGTCGGCGTTGATGGCGATGCTGACCCGCACCGGTGCCTGGGGTTCCTCGGGGGAGAGCTCCCCCGCCAACTCCAGCTCCAGCTGGCGCACCTGACGGTAGTGGGCCAGCAACTTCTGGCCGAGCTCGGTGGCCCGCAGGGGTTGGCTGCGGATGATCAGCGGCTCGGCGAATTGCTGCTCCAACTGCTTGATGCGCTGGGAGATGGCGGACTGGGTGAGGTGCAGGCGCTGGGCGGCCCGTTCGAAATTCTGCTCCTCCATCACGGCGTCCAGCGCCAGCAGCAGCTTGTAGTCCAGTGCCTTCATCAGCATTCCTTATGAAAGTTTCAATATCAGTAAATATGCTACTGAAAGCGCGGGGTTGGCAACCTGGCGAAGCGGGCTCTGGTGGCATCCCGGCTGCCGGGAAGGTGCAGGTCGGCCACTGTGATAAGTGACAGTAGCGGATGGGTGAGATTCATTGGATACTCATTCGGTCCGTTTTTGCATGGGGTGGAAACGGGCCATAGCGAGAGTTTTGGTCCCGGGCACAGTCCCGGGACTTTTTTATGGCGAGAGCCGGAGGGCCGGCCGCATGGGGTGGACTGAGTGGATTCAGGGGGTGCCGAGCAACTCGCCGGCCCGGCTGTAGCGGCCCCGCAGCGGCCGGTTGACGGCGCGCTCGAAGCGCTCGTCCAGCAGGAAGCGGATGCCGACCCCGCGCACCGCCCCGAGATCCACGGCCTGGCGGTGGCCCAGACGCTCGATGGGCAGGCCGAGGCGGCGGAAGATGCGCTCCACCGGCAGGCTGACCACGGCGACCAGCTCCCGGATCCCCTGCTCTCTGGCGAAGGCATAGACCTCGCGGAAGATGACGCAGGTCAGCTCGCTGATGCCGTTGTCGAGCTGGGGAGCCCGGCTGGCGTCGACGGCGAGCCGGGTCAGCTCCCAGACCTCCGGGCCGCGGGGAGCCATCTCGCCGGCGAGGGCGCAGGGGAAGATGCTGGGCAGCATGTAATCCTGGGCGCAACTGAGCAGCCGGATGCAGCCGCACAGCCCTTGTTCGTCTTCGATCAGCACCCAGTGGGTGTCCGGTTTGTCAAAACTGTCCCGCTCCAGCCCCTTGTGGGCTTCCACATCCCAGCCGAGCCGATCGGAGAAGACTCGCTTGCGAAAGCGATAGAGCTCGTTTTCGACCTCCCATTTGGGGTGTTCTTTTATTTTTCCTTTGAAAACAAGCATTCATGTCTCTCCATTTCATGTTTCGGCGCTATAATCCAAAGCCTTGTCTAGGGGGGCTAGCCTAATGACACGCGACCAACTGCTTGAGTATCTGGAACATTTCACACTGGTGACCGATGGCAATCGGCTGGCCGAACTGATCGGCCGCTTCACCCTGGGAATGGGTTACGACTACTATCGTTTTGCGCTCATCCTGCCCATGTCCATGCAAAGGCCCAAGGTGGTGCTGTTCAACCAGTGCCCCGACTCCTGGGTGCAGGCCTACACGGCCAACCACATGCTCTCCTGTGATCCCATCATTCAGCTCGCCCGCAAGCAGACCCTGCCCATCTACTGGAACCGGCTGGACGAGAAGGCGCGCTTCCTGCAAGAGGGCAGCATGGATGTGATGGGGCTGGCGGCGGAGTTCGGCCTGCGCAACGGCATCTCCTTCCCGTTGCACGGGGCGGCGGGGGAGAACGGCATTCTCTCCTTCATCACCCGGGAGCGGGCCTCGAGCGATCTGCTGCTGGAGTCCTCGCCCATCCTCTCCTGGATGTCCAACTACATCTTCGAGGCGGCGATCCGGATCGTGCGCAAGAGCATGCTGGAGGAGGAGCAGGAGGCGCTGACCGAGCGGGAGACCGAGTGCCTGTTCTGGGCCAGCGAAGGCAAGACCTCGAGCGAGATCGCCTGCATCCTCGGCATCACCGAGCGCACCGTGAACTACCACCTCAATCAGGTGACCCGCAAGACCGGCTCCATGAATCGCTACCAGGCCATCGCCAAGGGGGTGAGCAGCGGCATTCTGCTGCCCAACCTGGAACAGGTCGTGATCACCAACTATCCCTCGCTGCTGCAATGATCCCGGGCCTGGCGACAACAAGCTGTCGCTGGGCTTCTCATGGAACTCACTTCCTCCTCTCCCGATCACAGTGCCAAGATCCTTGTCGTCGCGGGATGCCGGATTGCGTCTCTCCCCGTCTGGCCGGCGTTTTGCCGTGCCCGGGGAAATAACCCTGACGATTCTCGGGTCGGGGAGGGGGAGGGACAATTGTCAGATCCTGCTATTGACAGGGGAGGAGGAATGGCAAACCGCTTCTGTCATCAGAACGGCTAATGCATCAGCAAATGAATGAATTTCTCTGATGAAGAGGCAGGCTCTATAGTGCCGTCCATCTCTTCACTGGACGTACCCCCTATGTTTGCCACTACCCTGCAAGGCTTTACCCTCGGCCTCGCCATGATCATTCCCATCGGCGCCCAGAATGCCTTCGTGCTGAGCCGGGGCATCCACCGCAACCATCACCTGCTGACGGCCACCCTCTGCTGCCTGTGCGATCTCGTGCTGATCGGCATCGGGGTGTTCGGCGGTGCCAATCTGCTGGCGGCCAGCCCCATCGGGCTGGCGCTGCTGACCTGGGGCGGGGTGATCTTCCTCGGCTGGTTCGGCGTGCGATCCCTGCGCAGCGCCTGGCGCGGGCAGGGCGGGGCGCTGGCGGATTCTCCCCAACTGATGGGGATCAAGAGCGTGCTGGCCATGACCCTGGGGGTGACCCTGCTCAACCCCCACGTCTACCTGGATACCCTGATGCTGCTCGGCTCCTTCGGCAGCCAGTTCGCCGAGGATCTCAGGCCCGCCTTCGCGGCCGGGGCCATGCTGGCCTCCCTGGTCTGGTTCTACAGCCTGGCGTTCGGGGCGGCGGCACTTTCACCCTGGCTCGCACGGGGGAAAGTGCAGCAAGCCATTGATATTATTGTCGGTATCATCATGCTGGTGCTGGCAGCCAAGTTGGCGTTCGGGGCCCTGATGGCGTCATAAGGCTATTTTTGTGCCGGGCCTCATAAAAATGAGTCCCGGCTTCATCTGCTGACATATTCGTCTGTTAAATTCCCGTCGCTGGTAAAGCGTCACTCATAAAAAAAGGGAATAGACAGTGAATAAAACCATGAAACTGGGGGCTATTGCCGCCATCGTGCTGTTGTCTGCCTGTAGCAGCGACAACGACAGCGAGGCGCAACCGGGAGCCGTCTCCCTGCGCCTCATCCAGACCTCCGATATCCACTCCAACGTGCTGGGCTATGACTACTACCAGAACAAGGAGGATCGCAAATTCGGCCTCTCCCGCACGGCTCTGCTGATCCGGGCCGCCCGCGCCGAGAACCCCAACAACCTGCTGCTCGACAACGGCGATCTCATTCAGGGCACGCCGCTGGCTGACTACATCTTCGAGCAATCCGGTGCCGGCTACCTCGACAAGCAGGCTCACCCGGTGTTCAAGGCCATGAACGAGCTCGGCTATGACGCCGGCAACCTCGGCAACCACGAGTTCAACTACGGGCTGGACTACCTCGGCAAGGTGCTGGCGGGAGCCAAGTTCCCCTACGTGAATGCCAACGTGTTCGAGGCTGGGGCCTTCAAGCGCGACGCCAAGGGGCAGATTGACTGGAGCGGCAACAAGTTCACCCCCTACCTGCTGCTGGAGCGCAAGGTGACGGATGACAAGGGCCAGCCGCAAACCGTCAAGGTCGGCATCCTCGGCCTGACCCCGCCCCAGGTGTTGCAGTGGGACAAGCGCCACCTGGAGGGCAAGGTCGTGGTGGCCGACATGGTGGAAACCGCCAACCATTACGTGCCGGAGCTGCGCGCCAAGGGGGCCGACATCGTGGTGGTGGTCGCCCACACCGGCATCAACGCCAGCAGCTACGAGGCCATGATGGAGAACTCCGCCTGGCACCTGGCCAAGGTGAAGGGCATCGACGCCCTGATGCTGGGCCATGCCCACAAGAACTTCCCCGGCGACTTCCCGGACTTGCCGGAGGTGGACAACCAGGCCGGCACCCTGAGCGGCATCCCCACCGTCATGCCCGGCTACTGGGGCAATCACCTCGGCATCATCGATCTCAAGCTGGAGCAGGTGGATGGCAAGTGGCAGGTCAAGCAGAGCCAGGCCAGCCTGCGCAAGATCGATTCCAGCGAAGGCAGCGCCGTGGATCAGCGGGTGGTGGACCTGGTGCAGGCGGATCACGATGCCACCAACCTCTGGCTGGACGAGCCGCTCGGCAAGATCACCTCCCCCATCCACAGCTTCTTCGCCCTGGTACAGGATGATCCGTCCGTTCAACTGGTGAGCGACGCCCAGCGCCAGCATGCCGAGCAGTTGCAAAAAGACGGCTTGCTCAAGGAGTCTTATCCCATCCTCTCGGTGGCGGCCCCCTTCCGCGGTGGTCGCAACGGCATCAATGACTTCACCTATGTGGCCCAGGGCAATATCTCCCTGCGCAACGTCTCCGACCTCTACATCTACCCGAATACCCTGCAGGTGGTGGAGGTGAACGGCGCTACCGTCAAGGAGTGGCTGGAGATGAGCGCCGGCCAGTTCAACCAGATAGACGCCAGCAACACGGGCGTGCAGTGGCTGGTGAACGAGAACTTCCCCACCTACAACTTCGACGTCATCGACGGGGTCAGCTACGAGGTGGATATCACCCAGCCCGCCCGCTACAACAAGGACGGCGCCAAGGTGAGCGATGGTCAACGCATCAGCGGCCTGACCTTCAACGGCCAGCCCCTGGATCCGGCCCAGAAGTTCTACGTGGTGACCAACAACTACCGTGCCAGCGGCGGCGGACACTTCCCGGGGATCGATGGCAGCAACATCGTCCACGAGGATCCCTTCGAGACGCGGGAGATCATCGCCCAGTATCTGAAGTCCCAGTCCGCGGACAACCCGTCCGGCTTCAGCCCGGCGGCCAACGACAACTGGTACATGAAGGCACTGCCTGCGGGCGTGGACGTGCGGCTCTACTCTTCGCCACGGGATGAGGCCAAGGCCCTGGCGGGGGCAGACTTGAGCTATCAGTCCACCCTGCCGATGAGTGATGCCAAACATCCGGGTTACGCCATCTACCGGTTGGTTCGCTGATAGCACCTTCCTGACGGATAACAAAAAGCCCTCGCAGTGCGAGGGCTTTTTCATTTGGAGCAGAGGGCAGGGAGGGCTTAGTAGAACCCAGCATCCTCCGGATTGGGGCGGGTCTTGAAGCGGCGGTGCAGCCACATGTACTGCTCGGGCGCGCGGCGCACGGCGGCTTCAATCTCCCGGTTGGCGCGGGCGGCATCGGCCACGTCATCACCGCTCGGATAATCCGCCAGGGGCGCCCCGATGTGCAGGGTGTAGCCGTCCTGGGTACGGATGTTGTAGCAGGGCAGGGTGACGGTGTTCTTGACCCGGGCCAGGGTGGCGGTGCCGGTGATGGTGGCGGCCTGCTCCACCGCGAAGTAGGGCACGAACACGCTGGCGTGGGCGCCGTAGTCGTGATCCGGCGCGTACCAGAGGGCATCCCCGTTGCGCAGGGCCTTGATCATCCCCTTCACGTTCAGCCGGCCCACCAGATACTTGTTGGAGGCGCAGCGTCCATGGTACTGGGCATACTCCAGCACGGGATTGGTGTTGGGGCGGTAGACGCCGACCCCCGGTCGCACCAGACCGAAGCAGCGGGCGTTGAGTTCCAGCGTCAGGAAGTGGCAGGAGAGCAGCAGCATGCCCTGACCCTGTCGGGCGGCGTCGATGACGTGCTCTTCCCCTTCCACCTTCATCAGGCGGCGCATCCGCCAGTCCGGCCAGAACCAGGCGATGCCCACCTCGAAGATGGCGCAGCCCACACTCTCGAAGTTTTGCACCAGCAGGGCTTCGCGCTGATCCCGGCTGAGCTCGGGCATGGCCAGCTCCAGATTGCGGCGCGCGATCTTGACGCGAGATTTCAATATCTTGCGAGCCAGGGTACCGAGCTGGCGGCCCAGCCACATCTGGCTGCGCCAGGGCAGCAGCACCAGCAGCCAGAGCAGACTGAGGCCGAGCCAGCTGCCCCAATAACGGGGATGGAACAGACGGGGTTCGAGGCGGGGAGCGTGTTCTTGGGCCATGAAGAGTCTCTTGTTCTCAATCGCAAATCAGCGGGAGGCCGCATGAGGGAGAGGGCCTCGCGGCACTGGCCCCGTGCGAACGGTGTTAAGCGCAATCTGAGGATTCTATCCGAAAAGGGGGGGCGGGTGCGAATCGCCGCATCTGGTCAGAGGGGTCAAGCGACGGGAAAGGGCCGCCATCACTGGGGTTACCGCGCTTTTTTCACGCCAGGGAAAAGAGTGTGATAAAATCCGGGACTGAATTTTTCAGGTTTTGAGAGCCGATACAGATGAAGATCACCCTGCCCGAGTTTGAAAAAGCCCGCGTCCTGGTCGTTGGCGATGTCATGTTGGACCGCTATTGGCACGGCCCCACCGGCCGGATCTCCCCCGAGGCGCCGGTGCCCGTGGTCAAGGTCGAACACATCGAGGAGCGCCCGGGTGGCGCCGCCAACGTGGCCCTGAACTCGGCCGCGCTCGGTGCCCATGCCGTGCTGCTGGGACTGACCGGTCAGGATGAGCCGGCCGACGCCCTGGCGAGCCAGATGGCCGGGGTCAAGGTCGCCTGTGATTTCGTTCGTCTGGCGGACTATCCGACCATTACCAAGCTGCGGGTGCTGTCGCGCAACCAGCAACTGCTGCGTCTGGACTTCGAAGAGGCCTTCCACGACGTGGACGCCTCCCTGTTGATGAACAAGGTCGAGCAGGCGCTGCCCCAGGCGGACGTGATGATCCTCTCCGACTATGGCAAGGGCGCCCTGAACGACGTACCCGGCATGATTGCCCGTGCCCGCGCCGCCGGCATCCCCGTGCTGGTGGACCCCAAGGGGACGGATTTCGAGAAATACCGTGGTGCCACCCTGCTGACCCCCAACATGTCCGAATTCGAGGCCGTGGTGGGCAAGGTGAAGAACGAGGCCGAGCTGGTCGCCAAGGGGCTGGAGCTGGTCAAGCGCTTCGAGCTGGCGGCCCTGCTGGTGACGCGCTCCGAGAACGGCATGACCCTGATCCGCGAAGGTCAGCCCGAGCTGCACCTGCCTGCCCAGGCGCACGAGGTCTATGACGTGACCGGTGCCGGCGATACCGTCATCTCCACCCTGGCGACCTCCCTTGCCGCCGGCAAGAGTCTGGACGAGGCCTGTGCCCTGGCCAACACCGCCGCCGGCATCGTGGTCGGCAAGCTGGGTACCTCCACCGTCAGCCCGGTCGAGCTCGCCAATGCGCTCTACACCGAGCACGAAACCGGCTTCGGCGTCATGTCCGAGGCCCAGTTGAAGGTGGCCGTGCAGGCTGCCCGCCTGCGGGGCGAGAAGGTGGTGATGACCAACGGCTGCTTCGACATCCTGCATGCGGGTCATGTCTCCTACCTGGCCAACGCCGGCAAGCTCGGGGATCGCCTGATCGTCGCGGTCAATACCGATGACTCGGTGCGTCGCCTGAAGGGACCGGGTCGCCCGGTCAACCCGACCGAGCGCCGCATGACGGTGCTGGCGGCACTCGGTGCCGTGGACTGGGTCGTGCCCTTTGGCGAAGACACTCCCCAGCGGCTGATCGCCGAGATCCTGCCGGATCTGCTGGTCAAGGGCGGTGACTACAAGCCCGAAGAGATTGCCGGCTACGCCGAAGTGACCGCCAACGGCGGCGAGGTGCGAGTGCTGAACTTCGAGGACGGCTGCTCCACCAGCGACATAATCAAGACCATTCGCGAACGCGGCTAAGGTTGATATGTCATGAAAAACCCGGCCGAGGCCGGGTTTTTTGACGGTATCCGTCCGCCCTGATGAAGGGGGCAGGCAACAAAAAGGCGACCTTATGGTCGCCTTTTGCATGGCGTGAAACCGGATCAGGACTTCTTGGTGACCTGAGGGGCGGGCATCAGGCCCTGGTTCACGTCTTCCAGATCCTTCTGCTCCAGCGTACCGGCGGCCTGCTTGAGGGAGAGGATGCTGAGGATGTAGTTGTAGCGCGCCTCGGAGAGCTTCTGTTTGGCTTCGTACAGCTTGCGGGTGGAGTCCAGCACGTCGACTATGGTGCGGGTCCCCACTTCGTAACCGGCTTCGGTCGCCTTCAAGGCACTGTCGGCGGAGATGACGGACTGGCTGTAGGCGCGGACCGAGCCGATGCTGGCGTTCACGTTGTTGTAGGAAGAGCGCACGGTGCTCTGTACCGAACGGAAGCTGCGCTCGAGCTGCTCGCTGGCGGCCACGTAGTTGAACTGCGCCTGTTTGACCTGGGAGGTGGTGGCCCCGCCGGTATAGAGCGGCAGATTGAAGGTCAAGCCCACGTTGCCCTGATTGCTGTTGCTCTCGGGGTTGCGGATCTCGTCCTTGTAGTCGTTGTAACCGGCGCTGAGACCGGCGCCCAGATCCAGAGTCGGTTCATGACCGGTCTTGGCCAGATCGATCTGCTCCTTGGCGATGTCCTTGCCGATGCGGGCACTGTGCAGTTCCAGGTTCTTGTCCAGCGCCAGCTCCAGCCACTTGTCGGAGTTGAACGGCGTCTTCTGCGGAGCGAAGCGATCGGTGTTCAGCACATCCAGCTGGCGGTGATCGATGCCGGTCAGCTCACGCAGGCTCTCGTAGCTGTTGTCCAGGGTGTTCTCGGCATTGATCTCGTCTGCCAGCGCCTGATCGCGCTCGGCCTCGGCTTCATGCACGTCGGTGATGGCGGTCAGGCCCACTTCGAAGCGCTGCTGGGTCTGTTCGAGCTGACGCTCGACCGCGACCTTGTTGGCGCGTACAAATTCCAGGGTGTCCATGGCCTTCAACACGTCGAAGTAAGCCTGGGAGGTGCGCAGCATCAGGTTTTGAATTTCGAGGTTGTAGCCCACGTCGGATTGGGTGGCGCTCTTCTCGGTGAGATCCAGATTGACCCAGTTGCTGCGGCGATAGATGGATTGATCCAGGGTGAGGGAACCGTTGGCTCCGGTGTTGGTCTGGGTGTCGTTCTTGTTCTGCAGATAGTTCAGACCGGCACCCAGGTTGATCTGTGGCAACAGGGCTGCGCGGGATTCATTGATCTTCTCGAAGGCCTGGTCTCGTCTCGCTTTGGACTCCAGCAGCTGGGTATCCTTGACCTGGGCCTGTTGGTAAATATCGAGCAGGTTTTCGGCATGAGCAGCGCTGCTCACACCCAGCATCACCATGACTGACAAGAGTGTTCTTTTCATATGATAGTTTTGACCTTATGTATCAACCCAAAGCTGTCCGCTGGATGAAGAGGGAGGAGAGATTGTCACCGAGCAAGCTTGATTTCAGCTTAACCACTCTACTATAAGCAAATTTGAATGCGAACTGTCTCTTTTCCAGCAGCGGTAATGTCAAGGTTTCGGGGGGATTTTCTGGGCTGCGTGCCTAGCCAAATACCCTGTGGCTGCTAAAATCCATCCCCTATCGCCAGCGAGAATGAGTGAATGAACGTTCATTCATGTTCTCGAATATTATGGTCAAACCTCGCCAAGTCAAGCTGGCAGGAGTGTCGTATGTCGCAGCAAGCCTTGCCACAAACCCGTCACTACTCGGGTAGTGATGTGAAAATCATCGAAAAATCATCCGGATATAACGGATTCTTCAAGGTGAGCGTCTATCGCCTGCAGCACAGATTATTTGCCGGTGGCTGGAACGAGCCCATCGTCCGCGAGCTGTTCGAGCGGGGCCATGCCGCGGCCTTGCTGCCCTATGATCCGGTGCGCGACCAGATAGTGCTGGTGGAGCAGTTCCGCATCGGTGCCATGGAGACAGGCAGCACCCCCTGGCTGCTGGAACTGGTAGCCGGCATCATCGACGAAGGGGAGACCCCGGAGGCCGTGGTGCGCCGGGAGGCAGTGGAAGAGGCGGGCCTCGAGGTGGGGCGCTGCGAGCATGCCATCAGCTATCTGGTGAGCCCCGGGGGCAGCACCGAGCGGATCGAGGTCTATGTGGGGGAAGTGGACGCCAGTCAGGCCACCGGGATCCACGGTCTGGCGGAAGAGGGGGAAGACATCCGGGTGCACGTGGTCAGCCGCGAGCAGGCCTACGCCTGGCTGAAAGAGGGGCGCATCGACAACGCGGCCTCCGTCATCGCCCTGCAATGGTTGGCGCTCAATCATGGTGAACTGCAGACGCGCTGGCTGGCGGGGCGCTGAGATGTCCGTACTCCTCGCCAAGCGGCATGTACCTGACCTGATGTCCTTGCAGCGTACCTGCGAGGTGAACTACATGGCCCTGATGAAGCTGCTGCCGCCGGGTGGTGCCGTGGGGGACGAGCGCCGTTATCAGGTGGGAAACGGCCTGCAGTTCAGGTTGACCGTCAGCGATGACAGCCGTTTCACCAGCCAGGTGATCCTGACCCAGGATAATCCCGAGCTGCCGGGCTACTTGCAGGCTCGTATCGAGATTCGTTTGTATCATGATGTGCGCATGGCGGAAGTGTGTGCCGCGCAACAGATTTCAATGTTGCAACCACGTTATGATTATCCCAATCAAAAAATGCACCACAGGGATGAAAAGGAGCAGGTAAATCTGTTTCTGGCCGAATGGCTGAAGTTTTGTCTCAAACATGGCACCAGCTTGATTAACATCCTCTAGTTGAACTCATAAAAAGAAGCGTGATTTTGGAAACAGAGCTACCTCAGGCGCCGGACGGAAACGTGCGTCTGTTACAGATTACCGATACCCATCTTTTCGCCAGTGCCGAAGGACGGCTGCTGGCCGTACGCACCGCCGAGAGTCTGGATGCCGTGCTGGCACGGGTGAAGGACAATGCACATCCGTTCGACCTGGTGCTCGCGACCGGGGATCTCTCCCAGGATCACAGCCCCGAGTCCTATCAGCGTTTTGCCTCCATGATGGCGCCCCTGGCTCGCCCCATCTACTGGCTGCCCGGCAATCATGACGACGGCCCGCTGATGACGGAGCAGTTGCATGCCGCCGGGATCAGCGAGGCCAAGCAGCTGGTGGGGGATCACTGGCAGATCATACTGCTCGACACCCAGGTGCGCGGCAAACCCCACGGCCTGCTCGGGGATCACCAGCTGGCAGCCCTGGACAGCGCATTGCGCCAGCATCCCGACCGCCACGCCCTCATCGCCCTGCACCATCAGGCGGTGCCCGTGGGCTGTGCCTGGCTGGATCAGCACAACCTCAAGAACGCCGACGAGCTGTTCGCCGTGCTGGCCCGCCACCCCCAGCAGAAGACCATCTTGTTTGGCCACGTCCACCAGGAGTTTGACGAAATGCACCGCGGGGTGCGGCTCATCGCCAGCCCCTCCACCTGCATCCAGTTCAAGCCCCTGTCAGATGGCTTCGCGCTGGACGAGTCCGGCCCGGGCTGGCGTTACCTGACCCTGTATCCGGATGGCCGGCTCGACAGCCAGGTCTGGCGCCTGCCCATGGGGCAGTTTGTGCCCGACCCCAATGCCACCGGTTACTGAGGGGGACGGCATGAAATCGGTCCTGCTCTACCTGCATGGCTTCAATTCGTCGCCGGGATCCGCCAAGGCACAGTTAATGAGGGAGCCGGCATGAAATCAGTCCTGCTCTATCTGCACGGCTTCAATTCGTCGCCGGGATCCGCCAAGGCACAGCAGATGGCGGCCTGGGTGGCGGCGCACAGGCCGGATATCGAGGTGATCATCCCGGCCCAGCCCAATACCCCGGCGGCGGCCTGGGCAGCCATCGAGCAGCAGATAGCGACCCTCAAGGCTCGCCATGGTGACGGACTGCGACTCGGTGCCGTGGGCAGCTCCCTCGGTGGCTTCATGGCGACCAGAGTGAGTGAGCTGCATGGCTGCCGCGCCGCGCTCATCAACCCGGCGGTGCGTCCCCACGAGCTCCTGCAAGACTATCTCGGTCCCCAGACCAACCCCTACACCGATGAGCGCTATGAGCTGCTGCCAGCCCACATGGACGAACTGCGTGCGCTGGCGGTGAGGGTGAGCGCCCCCGAGCGGCTCTGGATCCTGCAACAGCAGGAGGATGAGGTGCTCGACTATCGCAAGGCGCTGGAGGAGTACCGCTTCGCCCGCCTCTCCCTGGAGTGCGGCGGCAACCACGCCTTCGTCGGCTTCGAGCGCTATCCCGCCCAGATCATTCGCTTCCTCGGGCTCTAGCCATGCAAGCGCCGTTGGCCGCCTTTCTCGAACAGGTGCTGGCCACGGCCCAGGCCGGGCTCACCTACTCCAAGGATCCCTTCGACATCGGCCGCTTCGAGGCGCTGCGAAACGCCGCGGCGACCCTCATCGCCAGCCAGAGCGAGCTGGATCCCGCGGCCATCGCCCACTGGATTGCACTGGACAGCGGCTACCCCACCCCCAAGCTGGATGTGCGAGCCTTCATCGTGAATGAGGTCGGCCACATCTTGCTGGTGCAGGAATGCAGCGACGGCTGCTGGACCCTGCCGGGGGGCTGGTGCGATATCGGCGATTCCCCCGCAGAGGCTGTGGTGCGGGAAGTGCAGGAGGAGACGGGTCTTGCGTGCCATGCCACACGGCTGCTGGCGCTGTTCGACAAGCACAAACATCCCCATCCGCCCCAACTGCCCCACGCCCACAAGGCCTTCTTCCTGTGCGAGGTGACGGGGGGCGAGCTGCTGACCCAGACCGACGAGACCCAGGGCGCAGGCTACTTCCCCATCGACCAGCTACCCGAGCTCTCCCGCCACCGGGTGGTGGAGAGCCAACTGCACAGCCTGCATGGGCAGGTGCGAGAGGGGCGAGTGGAGACACTGTTCGACTGACGCTTTGTGACATCGGCTGGCAAGGAGGCCCCATGATCAAGCAAATCGGCAACACCCTCATTCAGGATAAACACAGGGCCAGCTGTCACTGCGGGGCGTTGGTGCTGGATCTCAGCCTGCCGGACGGAGTGGTGGATCCCCGCCGCTGCGACTGCTCCCTCTGTCGGCGGCGAGGGGCCATCGTCGCGTCGGTGCCGCTCGCGGGCATACGCATCCTGCAGGGGGAAGCGGTGCTGCGCTGCTACCAGTTCAATACCCGCACCGCCAAGCACTACTTCTGCGGCGTCTGCGGCATCTACACCCATCATCAGCGTCGCCCCAACCCGGCCGAGTACGGTTACAATCTCGCCTGTCTCGAGGGGGTCAATCCGTTTGATCTCGGTGACGTGCCCGTGCGAGACGGGGTCAACCATCCGGCGGACAGAAAGGGCTGACAAGAAGGCTTCATCTGCTTCTGTAGCGCCTCCGGGGGCTGTGTTACCCTTGGTTGGCCTGCCCAAGGCGGGTTTTCTCCGCTCTTTCTCCATCCACAGGGAGCCGCCATTGCCGATCGCCTCAGCCCTGCCCGATCTCATTCTGGGCGCCTCGCTCTATCTGCCGCCCCTGTTCAAGGCGGTGTTGCTCGGTCTGCTGGGCTGGTTGCCGGTTCATCATCTGCTGCGGGACTGGCTCTACGGCGGCGAGGTATGGCACCCCCTGCTGATGGATCTCTCCCTCTTCATCCTCGCCGTCAGCGGCGCGTTCTGGATCCTGCTTCATGGCTAAATCTCCCCTCGCGACCCTCAAATACTTCTCCACCCTGCTGGTGTGCGCCCTGGCGCTGGCGGCGGGCTGGTGGCTGTGGAACTACTACATGCAGGGGCCCTGGACCCGGGATGGCAAGGTGCGGGCCGAGCTGGTCAGCATCACCCCCGAGGTGTCGGGCAAGATCGTCAGCATCCCGGTGCGGGACAACCAGTTGGTGAAGGCGGGGGAGGTATTGTTCAACCTGGATCCCGTGCCTTACCGCATCGCCCTGGACAACGCCAGTGCGGCGCTCGCCAAGGCCAAGTCGGATCTCGACAAGGCCGAACACGAGGCGAACCGTCGCCAGAGCCTGTCTCGTACCGTCATCTCCGCCGAGGCAGTGGATGAGGCGCGGCTCAACGCCCAGGCGATGCGGGCGGCCTATCAGGTGGCCGAGGCGGATCTGGAGCAGGCCAGATGGTCCCTCACCCAGACCACCATCAAGGCCTCGAGCGATGGCTACATCACCAACCTGCAGACCCGGGTCGGCAACTATGCCAGCGCCGGTGTGCCCCTGGTGGCCCTGGTGGACATCCACTCCTTCTATGTGCAGGGCTACTTCGAGGAGACCAAGCTCAGGCACATCCAGCCGGGCAAACCGGCGCAGATCGTGCTCTACAGCGGTGAACAGGCGCTCAAGGGAGAGGTGGAGAGCATAGGGCGCGCCATTCACGATCAGAGCGTGGAGGGGAGCGACAGCCTGCTGCTCGATGTCAAACCGAACGTGCCCTGGGTGAGGCTGGCCCAGCGGGTGCCGGTGCGCATCCGCTTGCTGGAGGTGCCGTCCGGTCTGGCGCTCATCGCGGGCACCACCTGCACCATCACCATAGGAGGGTAAGATGAACGCCGGAGCATCCCTCTGGCGGCGCACCCCCTGGGGCCAGGCCAATGAGGGGCAGTGGCGCTACGCCCTGCGCAACAGCCTGGCCATGTGCCTGTCGCTCTGGCTGGCCTTCGTGCTGGAGCTGGATTCCCCTTACTGGGCCATGACCTCCGCCGCCGTGGTGAGCTTTCCCACCGTCGGCGGCGTCATCAGCAAGAGTCTGGGGCGGGTGGTGGGCAGCCTCATCGGCGCCATGGCCGCCGTGATGCTGACCGGTCTGGGCCTTGCCGACCCCTGGCTCTTCACCTTCCTCATCGCGCTCTGGCTCGGACTCTGCACCTACGTCTCCAACCACTATCAGAACAACGTCTCCTACACCTTCGCCCTGGCGGGTTACACGGCGGCCATCATCGCCTTCGCCTGCGTCAATGTGGACGATCCCCGCCACATCTTCGACATCGCCCAGGCGCGGGTGAGCGAGGTGATCACCGGCATTCTTTGTGGCGGCCTGATGATGATGATCCTGCCGAGCACCTCGGATGGCGAGACCCTGCTGGCCTCCCTGCAGCGCAGCCAGGCCCGGTTGCTGGAACACGCCAGACTGCTCTGGCTGGGGGAGGCGAGCGCCGACGTGCGCAGTGCCCACGAGGGGGTGATAGGCCAGATCCTGACCCTGAACCTGCTGCGCATCCAGGCGGTCTGGAGCCACCACCGGCTCAGGCGCCACAACAAGCTGCTCAACTTCCTGCTGCACCGCCAGCTGCGCATGGTCAGCCTGCTCTCGGGCCAGCGCCGCATGCTGCACAACCTGCCGGAGCAGGAGGCACAACTGCAGCCGCTGCTCGCCGAGGTGCTCAATGCCCTGAGCGATCCCGATTGCGACAAGGTGCGCATCGCCCGCCTGCTGGCCCCCCTGGCCATGGGCTCCGACGACTATCGGCTGCAGACCTTCTGGCGGCGGCTGCGGGTCTTCTGCTGGACCTATCTGGAGTGCCAGCGCTGGCTCAGCCGACTGGCTCGCTACGAGGGGCAGGAGTGGCCGACGCCGCCGCGTCACAGCTCGCTCACCAGCCACACCGACAGCCTGGAGGCGGCCTACAACGGTCTTCGCACCTTCGCCAGCGTGGTGCTGGGCTGCGCCTTCTGGATCAACACCCAGTGGGATTCGGGGGCGTCGGCGCTGACCATGCTCTCCATCTGCTGCGTGCTCTACTCGTCCGGGACGGCGCCCCTGAAGGGGATAGGCAACATGCAGAACGCCATCCTGCTGCTGAGCCTCGCCTGCTTTGCCATCAAGTTCGGCCTGATGATCCAGATAGATGACTTCTGGGTCTTCTGCGCCCTGCTGTTCCCGGCGCTGATGACCATGCAGATGCTCAAGCTGCAGCGGCCCGCCTCGGCGGCGCTCTGGGGCCAGCTCATCGTGCTCTGTGGCTCCTTCCTCGCCATCACCAATCCGCCGAGCTACGACTATCAGGGCTTCGTCAACGACAGCATCGCCAAGGTGCTGGGGGTCATGGTGGCCGGGTTGGCGTTCCAGATCCTCAGACCCAGCTCGGACTCTCGCAAGAGCCGGCGTCTCATCCGCCGCCTGCGGCTCGATTTCATGGATCAGCTCAGATCCCGCCCGCACCAGAGCGAGCCCGAGTTCGAGTCCAGGATCTATCACCTCATCGGCCAGCTCGGTCAGGGGACGGATCAGGGCGCCAGGATCTGGGGGCTGCGCTGGGGCGTGGTGCTGCTCAACTGCAGCCACATCGTCTGGCAACTGCGCCAGTGGCAGAGCCGGGATCCGGCGCTCTACCTGGTACGGGACGGCTGCCTTCGCTCCCTCAAGGGGATACTGGATGCCGGCGGGGTGCAGCATGATGCCCTGACGCGCACCCTGGCCGAACTGGGGCGCATCAGCCAGGGGCTGGCCACCAATCCCGAACCGACGGCCCAGGCACTGGCGGGGCTGGTGTGGCGGCTGCAATGCTCGCTATCCCAGTTGCAATTGGCGCTGCCTGGCACCCCCGAAGCCCGCTGAATCCCGCCAGTCGGGGTGACTTGGCCCCTCTGGATCACCCTTTGCCACAGACGGGTTTGTCCCAGCCCCGCTCAGCGAGTAAGATTCTCCCCAAACGTCAATTCGCAAGGCCCTCCATGTCTACTCAATACAATGCGGATGCCATCGAGGTTCTCAATGGCCTCGAACCGGTGCGTCGTCGCCCCGGCATGTACACCGACACCACCCGGCCCAACCACCTCGGCCAGGAGGTCATCGACAACAGCGTCGACGAGGCGCTGGCGGGACATGCCCGCAATCTGGAGGTGATCCTGCACGAGGATCAGTCCCTCGAGGTGATCGATGATGGCCGTGGCATGCCGGTGGACATCCACCCGGAGGAAGGGGTCAGCGGGGTCGAGCTCATCCTCTGCAAGCTGCACGCGGGTGGCAAGTTCTCCAACAAGAACTACCAGTTCTCCGGCGGTCTGCACGGGGTGGGCATCTCGGTGGTGAATGCCCTGTCCGATCGGGTCGAGGTGACGGTACGCCGGGACGGCCAGGTCTATGACATCGCCTTCGAGCGCGGCGACAAGGTGCAGGAGCTGACCATCACGGGTACTTGCGGGCGCCGCAACACCGGCACCCGGGTGCGCTTCTGGCCCCAGGCGAGCTATTTCGACTCGCCGCGCTTCTCGGTCTCCAAGCTCGAGCACCTGCTTAAAGCCAAAGCCGTGCTCTGCCCCGGCCTCACCATCAAGTTCCTGGACAAGAACACCGGCATCAAGCTCGAGTGGTGCTACGAGGATGGCCTCAAGGATTACCTGGTCGATGCGGTCAAGCAGTTCACCTGTCTGCCGGAGCAGCCCTTCGTCGGCACCTTCAGCACCGAGCAGTCGGCGGTGGACTGGGCCCTGTGCTGGCTGCCGGAGGGGGGCGAATGCCTCGCCGAATCCTATGTGAACCTCATTCCCACCGCGCTCGGCGGTACCCACGTCAACGGTCTGCGCCAGGGGCTGCTCGACGCCATGCGCGAGTTCTGCGAGTTCCGCAACCTGCTGCCGCGCGGGGTCAAGCTCACCCCGGAAGACATCTGGGATCGCTGCGCCTACATCCTCTCCATCAAGATGCAGGATCCGCAGTTCGCCGGTCAGACCAAGGAGCGACTGTCGTCGCGCCAGAGCTCGGCCTTTGTCTCCGGGGTGGTGAAGGATGCCTTCAGCCTTTACTTGAACAGCAACACCGAGCTGGCGGAGCAGCTGGCGGAGCTCTGCATCTCCAGCGCCCAGCGCCGGATGCGCGCCGCCAAGACGGTGGTGCGCAAGAAAATCACCCAGGGTCCTGCTCTGCCCGGCAAGCTTACCGACTGTGGCTGCGCCGATCCCATGCAAGGGGAATTGTTCCTGGTGGAGGGTGACTCCGCGGGCGGCAGTGCCAAGCAGGCGCGGGATCGCGAGTTTCAGGCCATCATGCCCCTGCGCGGCAAGATCCTGAATACCTGGGAGGTGGAGGCCGGCCAGGTGCTCGCCTCCCAGGAGGTGCACGACATCTCGGTGGCCATCGGTCTGGATCCGGATTCGGACGATCTCTCCGGCCTGCGCTACGGCAAGGTGTGCATCCTCGCGGATGCGGACTCGGACGGTCTGCACATTGCCACCCTGCTGTGTGCCCTGTTCGTGAAGCATTTCCGCACCCTGGTCAAGCAGGGTCACGTCTATGTGGCCATGCCGCCGCTCTATCGCATCGACATCGGCAAGGAGGTCTTCTACGCCCTCGACGAGGACGAGAAGAACGGCGTGCTGCAGCGGGTCGAGGCGGAGAAGAAGAAGGGCAAGGTGATGGTGACCCGATTCAAGGGCCTGGGCGAGATGAACCCCAAGCAGCTGCGGGAAACCACCATGGATCCCAACACCCGCCGTCTGGTACAGCTCACCATGGATGACGGGGGAGAAGAGGGGGACGAGACCTTGCAACTGATGGACATGCTGCTGGCCAAGAAGCGCGCCTCCGATCGCCGCGAGTGGCTGGAAGAGAAGGGCAACCTTGCCATCATCTAAGCCATCGGTCATTTGCCGATCCGCATATCAGGTGTGCCCCCCGAGGGCGCACCCTAGCATGAGAAAAACCTATGAGTGATGCTATCGAGCTCAGTCTGGATGGGGTAGAGCGTCAGCCGATGCGCACCTTTACCGAACAGGCTTACTTGAACTACTCCATGTACGTCATCATGGATCGGGCCCTGCCGCACATCGGCGATGGCCTCAAGCCCGTGCAGCGGCGCATCATCTACGCCATGAGCGAGCTGGGGCTGTCGGCCCTCTCCAAGCACAAGAAATCCGCCCGTACCGTGGGTGACGTGCTGGGTAAGTACCATCCCCACGGCGACAGCGCCTGCTACGAGGCCATGGTGCTGATGGCCCAGCCCTTCTCCTACCGCTACCCGCTGGTGGACGGTCAGGGCAACTGGGGGGCGCCGGATGATCCCAAATCCTTCGCCGCCATGCGTTACACCGAGGCGCGGCTGTCCCGCTTCTCCGAGCTACTGCTCTCAGAGCTCGGCCAAGGCACGGTGGAGTGGACCCCGAACTTCGACGGTACCATGAAGGAACCCGTGGTGCTGCCGGCCCGTCTGCCCCACATCCTGCTCAACGGGGTGACCGGCATCGCGGTGGGCATGGCGACGGATATCCCGCCCCACAACGCTCGGGAAGTGGCTTATGCTTGTGCGGAGCTGCTGGACAACCCAAACGCCGGTCTGGATGTGTTGATGCAGCATATTCAAGGGCCGGACTATCCGACCAACGCCGAGATCATCACCCCCCGCGACGACATCCGCAAAATCTACGAGACCGGCAAGGGCTCCATCAAGCAGCGGGCGGTCTGGAGCGAGGAGGATGGGGACATCGTCATCACGGCGCTGCCCCATCAGGCCTCCGGCGCCAAGATCATGGAGCAGATCGCCGCCCAGATGGTGGCCAAGAAGCTGCCCATGGTCACCGACCTGCGAGACGAATCGGACCATGAGAACCCGACCCGTCTGGTGATCATCCCCCGTTCCAACCGGGTGGACGTGGAGGGGCTGATGGCCCACCTGTTCGCCACCACGGATCTGGAGAAGAACTACCGGGTCAACCTCAACATCCTGGGGCTCGATAACCGCCCCCAGGTGAAAGATCTCAAGATGATCCTCTCCGAGTGGATCACGTTCCGCCGCGAGACGGTGCGTCGCCGCCTGCAGTTCCGCCTGGACAAGGTGCTGGCCCGCCTGCATATCCTCGAAGGCTTGCTCATCGCCTACCTCAACATCGACGAGGTGATCGAGATCATCCGCACCGAGGATGAGCCGGGCAAGGTGATGGTGGAGCGCTTCAACATCAGCGAGACCCAGGCCGAAGCTATCCTCGAGCTCAAACTGCGCCATCTGGCGAAACTCGAAGAGTTCAAGCTGCGCGCCGAGCAAAGCGAGCTGGCCGAGGAGCGTGACAAGCTGGAACTCATCCTGGGCTCCGAGCGTCGTCTCAACACCCTGCTCAAGAAAGAGCTGCTGGCGGATGCCGAGAAGTACGGCGACGATCGCCGCACCCCGTTGGTGGAGCGCGCCACCGCAGTGGCGCTCACCGAAAAAGAGCTGACCCCGAGCGAGCCGGTCACCGTCATCCTCTCCGACAAGGGCTGGGTACGCGCCGCCAAGGGCCACGACGTGGACGTGGAGGGGCTCTCCTACAAGGCGGGGGACAGCTATCTCGCCCACGCCTTCGGGCGCAGCAACCAGCAGGCGGTGTTCCTCTCGACCTTAGGAAGAACCTATGCGCTGGAGGCCCATACCCTGCCCTCCGCCCGCAGCCAGGGCGAGCCGCTCACCGGCCGCTTCGCGCTGGGCGCAGGCGAAGAGGTGCGTCATCTGGTGATGGGCAACGAAGGCGAGCCGTACCTGATCGCGAGCGACGCCGGTTACGGGTTTGTCTGCCACTACGACGACCTCATCGGCAAGAACAAGAACGGCAAGGCGCTGCTCAGCGTGCCGGAAGGGGGCCTGGTGATGGCGCCCCAGAAGATTGGCTCGCCGGAAACTGATCTGTGCATGGCCATCTCCAACGAGGGCCGCATGCTGCTGTTCCCGCTCAATACCCTGCCGGTGCTCGGCAAGGGCAAGGGCAACAAGCTCATCAGCATCCCGTCCGCTCGCGTGAAGGCGCGGGAGGAGTTTGTGGTGATGGCCGCCGTGATCCCGCAGGGCCAGTCGGTGACCCTGTTCGCCGGCAAGCGCAAGCTGACTCTCAAGCCGTCTGATCTCGACTACTACCGCGGCGAGCGCGGCCGCCGCGGCGCCAAGCTGCCCCGCGGCTTGCAGCGGGTGGACAGAATAGAGATTGAACCGGTGACCGGCGCCGAGCCGGTAGTGGGGGAAAATCAGGAAGGGTAATTAATATTAAAAGGGCGCGAAAGCGCCCTTTCTATTTAGATAGTGAATCTATCCAAAACAATCAGCTACCTTTGAGTTTGTCTTACATCGAAGACAGAATTTTTTTTAAGCGATCTTGCGCTTCTGCTTTATTGTACAGTTCTTGAGCTTTTGTGTGGTCTTGCTTTACGCCAATACCTTTTTCATATATTAGCCCTAGTGAGCGTTGCGCGTCGGAATTTCCTTGATTTGCAGATCTTTCATACCATTTCTTCGCTTGATTGTAATTTTCTTCTACGCCTTCGCCAAGAAAATACATAGAACCGATAAGGAATTCAGCTTTTGAATTTCCCTGTTTAGCTGATTTTTCAAACCACTCCTTGGCTTGACTGTAATCCTGCTTTACGCCACTACCGTTGTAATACAACATCCCAATATTTAGTTGAGCTTTAGCATACCCTTGGTTAGCTGCTTTTTCATACCATTTTCTTGCTTGCTCGTAATCCGGCGACATCCCATCTGCGTTATCATGCATCCAGCCTAAAAAAAATTGAGCTTCGGCATTTCCCTGTTTAGCTGATTTTTCGAGCCATTCCTTAGCTTGACTGTAATCCTGCTTTACGCCACTACCGTTGAGATACAACATACCAATACTTGATTGAGCTTCAGCATCCCCTTGGTTAGCTGCTCTTTCATACCACTCCTTAGCTTGATTAAAATCAAGCTGCACTCCATTGCCTGAGTTGTACTTCACACCAAGGCAATACTGCGCTTCAGCATTCCCTTTATTTGCGACTTCTACATAAAATGAAACATCCCTATCACATGTTTTATAAGCAACTGTTTCTTGTGGGGCAAGCTCTTTCGTTCATGAGGTAGTGCTAAATACCAGCAATAACACTCCTAACTCAATATGTTTTTTCATTTCAATTGTCACCCTATTAATGAAATATTATTTTCAATTATTTTACGTTTTTCACGCTAGTCGCGGCCTTGTTGATCAAATCCGAAGTAAAATAACCGTCTCCCAACCCGTAGGCAATCCTCAATTCACTGGCTGGCAAACAGGGCCGTAGGTCTGATTAGCGCAGCGTAATCAGACAATAGTGAAAACCAGTTGTCACTTTTTTGTAGGAATTTCAACTGATCTCTAAGTCCATAACCACCGAGATTGTGGTACAGCCGATTACGCTTCGCTAATCGACCCTACTTGCTCCTACTCGATTCAACGCTCTGGTGCTGGTCGATAACTTCTTTTGTGATGGCTTGCCCCCTCCTCAACCCTTCTCCTGCGAGGGGAGAAGGGAGCTCAGACTCAGTTAGTTAGGACTATGGTGGCTGCGTGACTGGACGTAGCTATTTGGCCGAGGGTGAGATGGGGGAGGAGTCTGACAGTCTGGAATAACCACAGGTGTATGGAATGACTGTTACGGCTGGAAGCTGGTGCGATACTGTCCCCTCTCCCCTTGGGAGAGGGCCAGGGTGAGGGGAACCGGTAGGTCAGGGTAGCAGCCAAGTGGCATCCCCCCTGACCCTTTAGTTATTGAAATTCCACGCAATGGGCAGCTCGACGTCGAAGACAAGCTCGTCCCCGTCGAGGCTGAAAGCCAGGCTGGTCTGGTGCTGGTCGTATTCGTTGATAATCAGGCAGCTCTCGGCGAAGTTGGATTCGTAGTTGAGTTGGGCGATACCCCCAGCTGCATCATCAGCGAGCTCGATGCTGAGCACTCGCAGCGGGTTCTCCTGGCTCAAGTTGACCCGGGTGTCCCCCACGTCCACCAGCCGCTCCAGCAGGGGGAAGAAGTCCCGCTTGTGGGCCTCGATGGCCTGGCTGATGGCCTGCTTGAGTGCGCTTTGGGTAGCGAAGGGGCCGCCCAAGGGGTAGCGGGTCTGGATCCTTTCCTGAGTCATGGCGTGTCCTCCTGAATTGAGAGATGAGCATAGCGTGAGCCACTGAGGGCCCTTGAACCTAGACCCGAGATCGGCTTGTTTTATTGCACATTATCGTCTCTGCCTTATTCCATCAGGGTATTTCTAATCCCGATAGCTGAAACGATCTGTGAAATCACCATAAGGTAGTGGTTCATAGAGCATCAGGCGGGGAGGCGGCCATTGCGCACCAGGGCCCGGCGGATGTTCTTGCACATCTTGCCGAAGCTGTAGAGCTCGTCGAAGGTCGGCGGGATGCCGCGATCGATCTGGTATTGCCAGTAGCAAAGATCCGTATCCACCAGTTCCATCAGCTTCTTGGGGCAGCCGATGCAGGTGTTGTCCGGGCCGCATTTGAAGGTGTCCGGCTGGTAGAGCGGGAACTCTGCCTTCACGGCGTCGATGATCTGCTGCATGGCGGTGATGCGGTCGGGTTTTCTGCTCATGGCTGGCCCCTGCTGCCGGTGGAAAGGAGCCATTATAACCCTGACAAACTGCAGGCCTATGACGCTTAGGGGGTAGTTTGGCCGAGGCCGGATAGCATCACGCCCGGCGAGCCGGGCGTGATGGAGTCCTGGGGCAAGGGGAGCATCCCTAGAAGTCGTGGTAGAGGGGCCAGCCAAGCAATGGGTGTTTGAGACCAGCACGCATCTCCATGTTGTCGAGCTTCTCCGGCGAGGCGTTCTCCTGCTGCAACTGCTGATACTGGCGCACGAAGTTCAAGGTGTGCAGCAGATTGGACACGAAGCCCGGGCTCAGCTCCTGGCGCAGGGCGTCGGCCATGTCGGCGGGCAGCTCGGCCAGCAGCAGTGCCAGCTGGGCGGCGATATAATCCTGCTCCAGCCAGGCATCTTGCAGCACGATATCCCGTGCCAGCCGACGCTTGAGATCCTGTTTCACCTTGAGCGGGGCGGCGCCACTGCCCTTGCCGCACAGGATGCGATAGAGCAGGGCCTCCGCCAGCTTGTCTTCCATGGTGGGGTGATCGTTGTCATAGGCGAAGAAGTGGCCGTCCAGCAGCCCCATCAGCCGGGACTTGTTGTGCTCGGCCAGGGCCTTCTCGTACTCCTGCCAGCCTTGCCACTCCTCCACGTCCGGCGGGCTCGAGATCTTGTCCAAGAGCCGCGCATCCACGTCCCCGTAGAGGCTGTTGCCCGCCTGCTTGGGGCTGACGGTGATGAGCATGGACCAGCCCTTCTGGAACGGCTTGATGGGCCCTTCCGGCGCCTGCAGCAGGGCCAGCGCCCGGGCCACGTCCCGCCCGGAGAGCTCCTGCAGCCCCAGGCTCACCACGCCGATGACGTCGTGGGCGGCTTGTTCGAGCAGGTGCATCTTGTACTTGTTGTAGTACTTGTCGGCGAATTTCAGGCTCATCAGCACCGCCTTGCCCTTGATGGCGGCGAGCTGCTGCTGACTCAAGCGTTCGTTGTCGCGCCCGAAGCGCAGCACCTGGCTGAGGAAGGGGCCTTCATTGGCCTCACGAATGACGAGTTGCATGGGTCTCTACCTCAATCCAGGAAGCTGAACATGTCGTCGACGTCGCCGTACTCGTCTTCCTCGACCTTGTTCTTCTCCTTGGCCTGCATCACCAGTTCGGCGGCGAACTTGTTGATGATGCCATCCCAGGAGGAGGTTTCGCTGCGCAGCAGGGCCTTGATGGCTTTTTCCACCTCGGGGGCCTGCTCGCGAATGAGCATCAACAGGCTTCTCGGGTCATCCAGGGAGTAGTCGTGGGTGCCCTCGGCCTGCTGGCGCTCGCTGTAGCGCAGGGACTCCTCGAGATCCTCCTCTTCGGCGTGCAACACGTCCCCATAGCCTTCGTCATCCTCATAGCGATCGCCCCGGTAGAACTCGATGAAGGGGATGGCGAGGTAGAAGAGGCCGGCGGGATCCTCGGCGATGCACTCGAGGATCTCCCGCTGCTTGGCCTCGCTGTCCTGGGTGCGGATCAGGTAGTTGAGAAAATCGAAGGTGTGCTGCTGCAGCTCGTCGGCGTTGTTCTTGATGGCCTCTTCCCAGTAGAGGGGCTGCTGGCAGACGATGTCGCGGATCCGCTCCGGGGTCATCAGCTCGGAGATGATGGACGGGAAGGAGATGTCGTGCTGGCCGTTGATCTGGGTCAGGGTGACGATATCAATATTTTCAATGACTTCGGCCAACTGCTCGTCAGACATGGTCTTGGCGATCAGTTCGAACTTCTCGCTGGCCTGTTTCGGCTCGATCACCGCCAGCTCTTTGATCTCGATGGCGGTAATTTCTATCAGACTGTTGCTCATGCTCTGCCTCAAGTTAGAAACGTACTTCGTCGTACATGTCTTGATCGTCTTCCTCGCCATTGCCGCCATGATAATCGGCGTCGGCATCTTCCCCGTCCTCGTCATCTTCGTCGCGCAACTCATAGTCGTCATCGGCATGACGGCCACCGCGGGGCTGCGGGTTGTCCAGCAGATAGAGCACGGCGCAGGCCTCGATGAGCTGATCCTCGCTCTGGGCGCGCACTGCCTTGACCAGGGGGAGGTCTGCGTTGTTGAACGCCACCGACACCTTGAACGCATCCCAGTCGGGCTGGACGCCGCTCGCGAGCCACTTGGCCCACTCCAGCTTGGCCTTGGGGGGGAACTGCACCCGGCCATAGAGGGCCAGCGGCAGGTATTCGGGCATGAACTCCAGCATGCTGATATCCGCCAGCAGCAGGGCCTTCATCTTGCCGGTGAACTGTTCCAGCGCCTTGGGCTGATCCTGATCCCGGTAGGATTCGATGTTTTCGCCGGCATCGCTTTGCAGCGCCTTGAGCCGCGCCTGGTCCCATTTTTTTTGCATATCAGCCTCAGGGGTAAAATTGGTCCCACATCTCCTGCATGGCAGCAGCGGGATCGGTCACGATGACGTTGTTGAAATCCTTGATGAAAGCGGCGCGGGCCTTGGGGTCGGAAAGCACTTCATAGGCCTTCTTCACCTGATGCAGCCGGATGGCGGCCTGCTCTTTCTCTTCTTCACTCGCCCCAATCAGCTTGTCGGGGTGGAACTGGTTCGAGAGCCGTCGATAGGCTTTCTTGATGTCGTTTTCGCTGGCGTTGGACTTGACGCCCAGCACCCGAAAGTAGTTGTTCATGGCAGATCCTGCATCACTGGCATCATCAGAGTCACAAGGCTGGCGCCGGAGGGGCTTGGGGAACCAGGCGTGGTAAAAACTCGCCATTTTAACGGAAAGCCGGCACTACTGCCACGAGCGTGCGGCGCTCTTGCGCAAAAAGTGATGAGGGAATGGGACTCGGTGGCGGGGCTACAATGGCAGAAGGGATGGCGGCCGGAACTCTTTGTCCGCCCCGTTGCCCAACTGCGGTACCGGGTGCCTGGCTGGCGCTTGGTTTGAGTCTCATTATTCAGGGCCCGGCCTGTCGGGTCAGCATAAGGAATCATCGCCATGTTCAAACCTTGTCTTCTCGCCCTCGCGCTCTGCAGCAGCGCTGCCTTTGCCACCGATACCTTGCCCTCCACCCCCTTGATGGGCGATATCACCAAGGCCCAGTTCATGGAGCGGGCCGAGCAGCGCTTCGCCCAACAGGACAAGAACGGGGATGGCGTGATCTCCGTCGCCGAGAAGGAGGCCGCCCTGGCCAAGATAGAGGGTGTGATGAAGCAGGCGGGCAAGCCGGTGCCGGATCGGATGGCGCAGCTCAAGCCGAGACGGGACACCAGCAAGGCGCAGTTCATGGCCCGTCAGGAGAAGCTGTTTGCGCGTCTGGACAAGAACGGGGACGGGGTAATTGGGGAGTCCGAGCGGGCCGAGATCAAGGCCAACCTGGATAAGCGGGTCATGGAGGCCGCGCAATAGCGGGATCCGCCGCGAGGAAGCCACCATCCGGTGAGCGTTTGCCGTCAGATAAAAGAGCCCGGTCCTGCGACCGGGCTCTTTTCATTGCAGGATCAGGCGGGGAGCGACCAGCTGGCCCACCAGAGCCGCAGCTTGAGTCCCCAGCGGCTGCTCCAGCCGGTGGTGCTGCTCACCAGCTCCCCATCCCGAACGATGAGGAAGGTCGGGGTGACCCCGACCTGCCACCGGGCGGCGAGATTGCCCTGCTCATCGTTATGGGTGGGGAAGCCGAGCCCCTTCTTGCTCATGCCCTGTTGCAACTGGGTGTCGTTGCCGGAGCGCAGCGCCACCGTCAGCACGTTGCCGCCCTCCTGCCATAGCTGCTCCACCACCGGGGTGGTGAAGCGGCAGACCCCGCACCAGCTGGCCCAGTAGTAGACCAGCAGGGGCTGACCCTGGCTCAGGGTGGCGAGGTCGGTGCGGGTGCCATCCTGCAGGGTGATAGGGGCTTGCATGGCCCCGTCCGGCAGGCTGGGGCTGCGCCACAGATCCAGCAGGGTGGAGACGATGAGCGCCATCAGCAGCAGCCAGAGCGCCTCTTTGCCCCAACGCCGCCAGCGTGGCGGTTTGGGATGCACGTTCTCGACCATGGCTTAGCTCCGCTTGGCCAGTTCGGCTTTGACCAGCTGTTCGAGCTGTTCATAGGGCAGGGCGCCCGGCACCAGCTGATTGCCGATCAGGGTCGCCGGCGTGCCCTGCACACCGAGCAGGGTACCGATGCGCAAGCTGCTGCGCAGCTCCTCGCTGGCCTTGGCATCAGGCTTGAGCGCCACGTTGCCGGTGGCTGCCAGCGCCTTGTTGATGTCTGCCTCCGTCAGCATACCCTGCTTGCTCATCAGCTTGTCGTGCAGGGGGAGGAAGCGGGCCGGGTCCTGCTGCCACAGGGTCAGGCTGTACTGGGCCGCCTTGGCGGAGGTCTGCCCCTTGAACGGCAACAGCTTGATCACCAGCCCCAGATCGTTCGGGTAGGCCTTGAGCAGCTTGGTCACTTCGGGATCGAACTGCTTGCAGTAGGGGCAGTTGTAATCGGTGAACAGCACCAGAGTCAGCTTGGGATTCTTGGCCCCCAGGCGCGGACTGGTGGCGCTGTTGAACAGCACGTCCTGATTGCCCTTGATGACGTCGCCGAGCTGGGCTTCCTGGGCCGCGGCATTCTGCTTCTCCCAGGATTCGGCCGCCTCGTCGAGGATCTTGGGGTTCTGTACCAGGGTCTCGCGGATGAGCTCCTTGATGCGCGCCTCCTGCTCCGGGGTGAAGGGGGCGGCGTGCAGGGCCGGGGCCAGCACGCTGGCGGAGAGGGCGGCGATCAGGGTCAGGGTGTTCAGTTTCATGGGATTCTCCTCAGAAATGGGTGGCGGGCTTGATGAGGCCGGCCTTGTTCAAGACGTCGAGCAGGTCGCCCTTGTCCAGCAGGGGAGAGAGGGTCTCTCCCTCTGGCAGGCCGGGGCCGTAGATCTGGTTGAAGGGCACGGCGGCCGCCCCCCGCTTGCGCAAGAAGGCGGAAATGGTGTCGCTCGGCCTGCTCCAGTCTCCGCGCAGGGCCACCACATCCGGGGCCGAGAGGGCGGTCTGCACCTCATCGCGCAGCAAGACGTTGTATTTGTTGGCCTTGCAGGTCACGCACCAGTCGGCGGTGACATCCACGAAGACCCGCTTGTTCTGGGCCAATGCCTGAGTGATAGCCTGTTCAGACAGAGGCTGCCAGGCGACCCGATCGGCGGTTGTGCCGCCCTGGGCGCTGAAGGCGCCGCCCAGCAGCAGGGCGCCCCCCACGAGGGCCGAGAGGGAGAGGGCCAGCGTGAAGCCGCGGATGCCATGACGCCAGATGATGCCTGCCAGCAGCACCAGCAACAGGCCCACCATCAGCCAGCCCGTGGTGAGGGTGCCGAGGTGGTTGGCGAGCAGGCTCAGCAACCAGAGGCTGGAGCCCAGCATCATCAGGCCGAGCAGGATACGCAGCTGGCCCATCCAGCGACCGGGCTTTGGCAGCCAGAGTGCGAGGCGCGGCAGGGCCGCCACCAACAGCCAGGGCAGGCTCATGCCAAGCCCGAGGGCGGTGAAGATGAGCCAGAGCTCCCCGAGCGGCGCCGCCAGTGCGAAGGCGACCGCGGTGCCGAGGAAGGGGGCCGAGCAGGGGGTGGCCAGCAGGGTGGCAAAGCCCCCTTGCAGGAAGTGGCCGCCGAGGCCGTTGCCGCCGCTGGTGGCGAGCCGGGTGCTGAGGGCGCTTGGCAGACGGATCTCGAACAAGCCCAGCAGATTGGCGCAGAACAGCGCCGTCACCAGCACCATGAAGCCGATGAAACCGGCGCTCTGGAACTGGATGCCCCAGCCGACCGCCCCCTGGGTCGCGCGCAGCAGGCTGCTCATGGCGGCCAGCAACCAGAAGGAGACCAGGATGCCGGCGCTGGCGGCGAAGAACTGCTTGCGTATCGTCCCTTGTTGTTGTGTTTGCTGTTGCAGCACAGAGCCGAGCTTGAGGGCCAGCACCGGCAGCACGCAGGGCATCAGGTTGAGGATGAGGCCGCCGAGCAGGGCGATGCCGAGCAGCCAGGGCAGGGAGCTGCCTGGCGCCGGCAGGGAGAGGGCCTCGCCGATGGCGGCCTTTGCCTGCCAGGCCTGTTCCCCGTCGGTGAGCAACAGGCCGAGGGATTGGCCGCGCAAGTCGGGCGCGTCTCCCTGCCAGCCGTCGCTGACCGGCACCCGGGCCGTCAGGGTATTGCCCTGCACCTCGAGCTCGGGCTTGCCGAATTCGGCGCCCTCCAGCGCATCGATAAAGAGGGCCGGGGATTGCCAGCCCTGGGGGCGCTCCGCCAGGAGTTGCAGCTGATTGTGCCCGTAGCTGACCTTCACCTGGGTGTCGGCGGGCAGGGGCTGGGGCAGGGCGCTCATGACCTTGGCCCAGGCGAAGTCGAAACCGGCGGGCGCCGTGCCGTCCGCATCGAGCGTGAAGGGGTAATCGGTCAGGATGCAGACGTTGCTGCAGGTGGAGAGGCGCAGCGTACCCTTGAGGGGCTGATCCGCATCGGCCCTCAGGCTGAGGGGGAAGCTGACGCTCTGCTGGTAGCCCTGGGTGCTGAGCCCGGCCACCTCGAAGTGACGGGGGGTGGGCCAGTACCAGTGGAAGTCCGTGACCGGTTCGTCCCACAGGATCTGGGGGGCGATCCCCCCCTCACCCGGGCTGTGCCAGTAGGTTTTCCAGCCCGCTTCCAGCGCCACATCGAGCAGGATCCGGGTCTGCTGTGGGTCACTGCGATCGGCTTGCAGCCTGATCTTGGCGTGATCGTTCTGGGGGCTGGTGAGCCAGCCCGTGTCGCTGGCCAATCCCGTGGATTGCCACAGCAGGCAGCCCAGTAACAGGGTTGCCTTGAGGAATGTTGACATCTTGTTCTCTCGCAAAAAAATGAATGACGGCTAATGGCTAGCAGTCGAACTCATTCCCGCCAGACGCAGAGACGAAGGTGCAGACGCCGCTCGGGCGGTGAGATGACTCTCGGGGGAGGCAAGGGGGGAACATATCGCCAGAGCGGGGCCAGGAGGGCGATCACCAGGGCGATGGCGAAGAAGAGCTGCTCGACGCAGAGCAGGGTGGCGGCGCTCAGCCACTTGCCGTTGAGCTGGCAGCTATTTGGCTGCGGATTGGTGGCGCCATCCTGAACCTCGGCATCGGCGAGCGAGGGCAGGGTCTGGCAGCTGAGGGCGTGATCGAGCAGGGCCAGCCGGGCCAGCGGCTGGGCAGCGCAGTTGAGCACCAGCAGGCAGACCAGCAGCAGGAGTCGTTTCGCCACACGTTGTTGGTGAATCATGCTTGCCCCGTTCATCAAGATGGGCACATCCTAACGGCCAATGACGGGAGGAGCAAGCCGGGGCCGGTCTGTACCGCCTGGGGTGGTCAGTTCTGTTTGGCGAACGCTTGTTCGCTAAAAGGGGGACCAGTATACTGCGCCGAGTTAAATTCCGAGGTGTTCGATGCTCAAAATTGCCCGCGTGCTGCTGCTTGCCCTGCTGCTCGTCTTCTGGTTCGTATTCGGTCTGTTGCTCTGTCTGGTGCGCCCGCGCCATCCCAACAACGTCTATGTCTTTGCCCGCATGTATCATGCGGTCTGCCCTCTCATCGGGCTCAAGGTCAGGGTCACCATTCCCGACGAGATCAAGTCGGTCGGCCCGGCTGTCTATGTGTGCAACCACCAGAGCAACTTCGACATCTTCACCGTGACCGGCGCCGTGGTGCCCGGCGTGGTGGCGGTGGGCAAGAAGAGCCTGCTGTGGCTGCCCTTCTTCGGCCTCATCTTCTGGCTCTCCGGCAACGTGCTGATCGACAGATCCAACCGCTCCCGCGCCATCGGCACCATCGGCCAGGTAGTGGATCGCATCAAGGGTCGCGGCACCTCCATCTGGATGTTCCCGGAAGGGACCCGCTCCCAGGGCCGTGGCCTGCTGCCGTTCAAGGCCGGCGCCTTCCACACCGCCGTGCAGGCCGAGGTGCCCGTGGTGCCCATCGTCTGTTCCAGCTACTTCGGCCAGGTGGATCTGAACCGCTGGGACAACGGCGAGGTGCTGCTGGAGATGCTGCCCCCCGTGTGCAGCAAGGAGCACGGCGCCGCCGGCATTCGCGAGCTGTCCGACACCTGCCGGGCCCGGATGGAGGCCAAGCTGGCGGAGCTGGACGCCAAGCTCGGTCACCACAAGGCCGCCTGAGCCTGAGAAGAGAGAAAGGGAGCCGCTGGCTCCCTTTTTTATTGGTTAAAATCACCACTTCATTGGTTTTTTTCACCACTACCTGCCCGTTGAATGTCCACTAACAACCACCATCTCTTTGTAAAGAAAGGATAAATTTTCTTGGCACGGCTCTTGTAATGCATCTGGGAGAGATAGACATCCCATCCACAAGGAGCCAGACCATGAGCGTATTTAGCCGCCTGACCGACGTGATCAATGCCAACCTGCACAGCCTGCTCGACAAGAGTGAGGAGCCACAGAAGATGCTGCGGCTGATGATCGAGGAGATGGAGCAGGTCCAGGTCGAGATGAGAACCCAGGCCGCCCGCGTCATTGCCGAGCAGAAGCAGCTGGAACGCCACCAGCAGGCGCTGCGCCACCAGATCCAGGAGTGGTCCGCCAAGGCCGAGCTCGCCATCCAGAAGGGGCGGGAAGACCTGGCCCGCGCCGCCCTCACCGAGAAGCTGGCCGAGGTCAAGAAATGCGAACAGCTGGAGCAGGACAAGGCCCGGGTGGCCGAGGTGCTGGCCCAGCTGACCGCCGACAGCGAGCGCCTGGCGACCAAGCTGACCGAGGCGCGGGAGAAGCAGAAGATGTTGACCCTGCGCGAGCAGACCGCCCACAGCCGGATCCGGGCCCGCGCCCAGGTGGACAACCAGCGCACGCATGAACTGATGGCCCGTTTCGATGGTTTCCAGGGCCGGGTGGATCAGCTGGAAGCCCAGCTGGAGGCGGCGACCCTGGGGCAGAATCCTTCCCTCGAGGCCCAGTTCCGCGAGCTGGAGCTCAATGACGAGATCGAACGCGAGCTGGCCCGTCTGAAGGGCCAAAAAGAGGAGGCCTGATGATGACCCCCTGGCCGAAAGATCTGGCCCACCGCAAGCTCACCGGCGTCTGCGCCGGTCTTGCCAACGGGCTCGGGATCTCCAGGGTGACGGTGCGGGTGGTCATGCTGCTCGCCCTGATCCTGATGCCACCCCTGGCCCTGGCGGCCTACCTGCTGGCGGTGCTCATCATGCCGCCGCGCCGTGAATTGAAACGCTGGCTGGATTGACCCAGGCAGGGTTTCTATCTGCCAATGAGATACCAAGGAGCAAAACATGCTGGAATTTATCGTCTTGATGCTGGTGCTGGTCACCATGGCGCTGACCGGATTTACCGTGCTGGCCATGTTGCTGGTGAGCGGGGTCTTCGCGCTGTTTGGCATCCTGGCCGGCATGCTTGCTCTGGTCATCAAGCTGGCGCCCTGGCTGCTGTTGGTGCTGGTGGTGTGCTGGCTGCTCAGCAACAGGCGCAAGCAATCCAATACCTATCGTTAGGCCTCCCTGGCACTTTACGGCCACCCTTGCGGTGGCCTTTTTTATGGCGCAGGGCTGACTGACTCGGGGGTGGAGAGGCTGGTCAGCCAGGCGCTGTACCACTCATCCCAGAGGGCTGGCTCTTGCACCAGCCGCTCCTTGAAGGCCTTGCTCTGCTGCTTGAGGCGATATTCGAGGCGCAGGGCCTGGCCCTTGTCCGAGACGGTCTGCTGCCACACCAGGGTCAGAGGCCCCTTGCCACGCAGGGCACGCGCCCCCTTGCCACTCTGATGTTGGCGCAGGCGCCGCTCGGGATCCGTGGTGATACCGGCGTAAAGCGCACCACCCTGGGTACGCACCAGATAGATAAACCAGTTATCTGCCGGTTTATCGGTACAAACGTCTGTCGTCATGACTCTTTCCACTGCACCTGACTGCGCCGGAGTCGATGCAGGGGCAGCAGGCTCACCAGCAGGCCGGCCCAGACGAAGGCGAAGCCCACGGATTTCACCGGATCCGGGGTCTCCCCGAACCAGAAGATGGCGAGCAGGAAGGCGAGGCTCGGCTCTATGTATTGCAGCAATCCGACCGTGCTCATGCGGGTGCGGGCCACGGCGTAGCAGAAGAGCCCGACCGGCAGCAGGGTGGCGGGAGCGCTGCCCATCAACAGCAGGCGCTCGCGCCAGTCGCCGTCCATAAACAGACTGGTACCCTGGACGCCGAGATAGCCGATGATCAGCAGGGCGATGGGGAGCTGCACCAGGGATTCGAGATAGAGGCTGGCCCCGGCGTCATAGCGCACCTTCTTCTTGATGAGGCCGTAGAAGGCGAAGTTGGCCCCCATGATGAGGGAGAACCAGGGCAGCTCGCCGTAGGAGAACAGCATGTAGGCGAGACCGGCCAACGCCAGGGCCACCGCCAGGTGTTTCTGCGGGGTGAGCTTCTCTTTGAGGAAGAGGACGGCGAAGACGATGTTGAACAGGGGCGTCATGAAGAAGGCGAGGCTGGTGGCCAGCACCTGGCCGGTGGTCAGGCACCAGGTGAACATGCACCAGCTGATGGACATGACGGGGCCCGCCAGCAGGATGAGGCCGAGCTGGCGCGGCTCGCCGCGCAGGCGTGCCCAGGGCACCCGTACGCCGAGCAGCAGGAACAGACTGCCGAGCAGGACGACCGACCAGAGCACCCGGTGAGAGAGCAGCTCCCACATGTTGACCTCGGGCATGAACTGGTAATAGAGCGGCAGCATGCCCCAGAGCACGAAAGAGAGGGCCGCACTGCCGGGGCCCAGCCAGTTCTTCATCGCTTTCCGTTTATTAAATTAAACAATTGTGGCCGCATGATAGGTATCCGCCACGGCTTTCACAAGCGGGATCGGCGGGAAAACTCTGCTACCATGCCCCCATGAATCGACTCGACGTCCTGTTTGAACAGATCCGGGCCTGCCGCCTGTGTGAGGCTCACCTGCCGCTCGGCCCCAGACCGGTGATCCGGGGGGCCGCCTCTGCCCGCCTGCTGATCATCGGTCAGGCACCGGGCTCCCGGGTCCATGCCAGCGGCATCCCCTGGGACGATCCCTCCGGGGATCGGCTGCGTCACTGGCTCGGGGTGGATAAAACGACCTTCTACGACGATTCCCGCATCGCCATCATGCCCATGGGGCTCTGCTACCCGGGCCGAGGCAAGTCCGGGGACCTGCCCCCCCGTCCCGAGTGCGCGCCGACCTGGCACGACAAGGTGCTGATGCTGTTGCCCAATGTCGAGCTGACCCTGCTCATCGGCCAGTACGCCCAGCATCATTATCTGGGCAAGGCAGCACAACACACCCTCACCGAGACGGTCAGACACTGGGCCGAGTACGGCCCCGCCTGGCTGCCGCTGCCCCACCCCTCGCCGCGCAACACCCTCTGGCTCAAGAAGAATCCCTGGTTCGAGCAGGAGGTGATCCCGCACCTTAAACAGAGGGTCACCCCACTGCTGGGGTGACCCTATTGTCTCGGACTCAGGTCGCGGGCTCGGCCAGCGGCTTGGGTTTGCTGCGGGCCATGGCGACCAGGGGCAGTATGATGCACAGGCACCCCAGCAGCAGCGGCAGGCCGGGCTGCTCATCGAACAGCCAGACCCCGATGGCCACCGCCATCAAGAGCCCCGTGTACTCCGCCGAGGCGATCTTGCTCGCCTCCGCCTTGCGATAGGCCATCACGCAGAGCCCGGCATAGACCATGATCAGCGCCGACGAACCGAAGGCAGGCCACCACATCTGCCACTGCCAGTCGCCCCCCTCCCACCAGGCCAGCGCCAGTATGATGGGCATGCTCAGCACGTTGGTGAAGAACAGGGTCTGGGCGATGGGCTGCTTGAGGGGGATGCGCTTGATCAGCAGGTTGTTGACCGCCAATGACAATGCCACGCCGAGAGCGGCCAGGGCGGCCCAGTTCACCTCGGTCGGCCGCAGCACGATCAGCACCCCGACAAAACCCAGCAGCGCCGTCACCACCTTCTGGCGCGACAGCGCCTCTCCCGCAAGCCAGACCGCGAGCGGCACCATCAAGAGCGGCGCCGCGTAGAAGAGGGCGTTGGCGGTGGCCAGCGGCAGCCGGGTGAGGGCGACCACCATCAAACAGACCCCGGCCGCCCAGATGTGGGCTCGCAGCAGGTGCCACTTGATGGCGACCGGCGGGTGTGCGCGCCAGGACCAGAGCAGCCAGGGCATCAGCAACAGGGCGGCGGAGAGCTGGCGGAAGAAGACGAACTGGAACACCGGCTGATCCGGATCCAGCACCTTGACCAGGGCGTCGGAGAAGACCGCCACCATGTTGCCCAGCACCAGATAGAGGATGCCTATCCCGACTGCATTCATACTGCCTCCCGTTTCAGAAGCGGTAAGAGTAGTCTGGGGCTTGTTATCCAGTAAAATGATAAAAAATGACCATCCATGAGAATTTTAGATAATGAAGCTGCCTCCCCTGCGCGCCGTTCAATACTTCGAGGTGGTCGCCCGCCTGCTCAGCTTCTCCCGCGCGGCGCTGGAGCTCAACGTCAGCCAGAGTGCCGTCAGCCATCAGGTCCGTCTGCTTGAGGATTTTCTCGGGGAGCGGTTGCTGCTGCGCCAGGGACGGCTGCTCTCCCTGACGGCGCAGGGGGAGGTCTACTTCGAGGGGATCTCGGCGGGGCTCGGCCAGATTGCCCACAGCAGCGAGCAGCTGCGCGGTGGCGGCGAGATGCGGGTCAGGCTCGCGGTCTACAGCTCGTTCGCGGTGAAGTGGCTGATCCCGCGTCTGGCGGGGCTGCGCCAGCTCTACCCCGAGCTGGACTTGAGCCTGGAGATGGTAGCTGAAGATCCCGAGCTCTCCGATCGGGTGGCGGACGGCTTCATCACCGTGTCCCCCGAGGGGCCTGGCTACATGCACGATCTGCTCTACCGGGAGCGGCTGATGCCGGTGTGCAGCCGGCGACTGTGGCAGCAGGTGGAGGGGGAGTGGCCCGAGGCCCTGTGGCAGTTGCCACTGCTCTCCATCCAGGCGATCTACCGGGAGAAGGGGGAGGATTGGCGGCGCTGGGCCGAGGTGGGCGGACTGACGATTGCCCCGACTGCGCGGATGCACCATTTCAGCCATATCCTGCTGGCGCTGGAGGCGGCCAACTGGGATCAGGGGGTGGCGCTTATCAACGACTACATGTTGCAACCGGAGGATCCCGGCCTGGTGCGGCTGCCGCTCCATGCTCTGGAGACCGGGGATCACTTCTATTTCGTCTGCAAGCGCTCACGGGCCCATGAACCCGCCATCAGCCGGTTGCGACAGTGGCTCTGGCAGGAGGCGCAGGCGAGCCTGCGCCCCGGTGAAAACGACCCCCTCAAGCGGACGTGAGGCGCTCGGACTCTGCATTCAGGCTTTCTTGAACTGGCTCAGCACGAATAGGCTGGTGGCACAGACCACCACCGAGGGGCCCGCCGGGGTATCCTGATACCAGGAGAGGCTGAGCCCCCCCAGCACGGAGAGGCAACCGATCAGGGCCGCGAGGCCCGCCATCTGTTCCGGGGTCTGGCTGAAGCGCCGTGCGGTGGCGGCGGGGATGATCAGCAGGGAGGTGATGATGAGGGCCCCGACAAACTTCATCGCCACCGCGATCACCAGGCCGATCAGCAGCATCAGCACGCAGCGCAGCACATCCACTCGTACACCCTCCACCCGCGCGAGCTCCTCGGAGATGGTCATGGAGAGCAGGGGATCCCACAGCCGCCACAGGGTGAGCAGCACCAGGGCGCCGCCGCCGTAGATCCAGAGCAGATCCATGGGCTGTACCGAGAGCAGATCGCCGAACAGGTAGGCCATCAGATCGACCCGCACGTTGTCCATGAAACTCAAGGTCACCAGGCCCAGCGACAGGGCGCTGTGGGCCAGGATGCCGAGCAGGGTATCGGTGGCCACCTGCTGGTTGCGGCTCATGACGACCAGCAGCATGGCCATGGCGAGGCAGCAGACCACCACTGCCAGGGTCAAGTCCACCTGCAGCAGGATGCCGAGCGCGATGCCAAACAGGCAGGCATGGGAGAGGGTGTCGCCAAAATAGGCCATCTTGCGCCACACCACGAAGCTGCCGAGAGGGCCGGCCAGCAGGGCGATGCCGAGGCCGGCCGCGAGGGCGTATAGCAGAAAGCTGTCCACTGGAATGTCCTATTGCTTGGCTATTTGTTGCGAGAAGGCAGGCGGATAATCGGGGCCTGCGGTTCGTGATGGTGGTGTTCACCGTCGCAGTGATGATGGTGGGTATAGACCGCCAGCACCTCCTGCTCCGGGCGCCCGAACAGGCGGGCGAATTCCGGATGACGAGCCACGCTTTCCGGCTCGCCATGGCAGCAGACGTGGCGATTGAGGCAGATCACCTCGTGGGTGCTGGCCATCACCAGGTGCAGATCGTGGGAGACCATCAGCACGGCGCAGTGGAGCTCGGCGGCGAGCTGGCCGATAAGGGCGTAGAGCTCGATCTGGCCGTTGATGTCCACTCCCTGCACCGGTTCGTCCAGCACCAGCAGCTCGGGCTTGACCAGCAGGGCACGGGCCAGCAGCACCCGCTGCATCTCGCCACCGGAGAGTTTCTGCATCCGGTTGTCCAGCAGATCCTGGGCGCCGACCCGGTTCAGTGCCTCCTCGATGGAGAGGCGGCCATTCTTGCCAAGCTGCAGGAAGCGGCGCACCGTCAGCGGCAGGGTGGGATCCAGATAGAGGCGCTGGGGGACATAGCCGACGCGCAAGTCCCGGCGGCGCCGGATCTCGCCGGAGTCCGGATTGAGCAGGCCCAATACCAGTTTGCTCAGGGTGCTCTTGCCCGCCCCGTTGGGGCCGACCAGCGTGGTGATTTTGCCTTTGTTCAGGGTAAAGGAGACCTTGTCGAGCACGGAACGTCCGTCAAACGAGAGACAGACATCTTTTAGCTCCACCAGTTGGGTCATGACAGCTCCGGGGTTTACAGCCTGTGAGAGTTATAATATAACAACAGCGTTGGCTGTTATATTATCACACACATACTTCCTGACGAGACCCCTATGCGCATTCTTGCCCTGATCACTGCCTTGCTGGCGGTGAGTCTGCCCGCCCGTGCCCTCGAGGTGCTGACCACCATCAAACCCATCGGCTTCATCGCCGCCGCCATCACCGACGGTGTGAGCGAGCCCAGGGTGCTGCTGCCGACCGGCGCTTCTCCCCACGACTTTGCCCTGCGTCCCTCCGATATTCGCAGCATCAATGACGCCGACCTGGTGGTTTGGGTTGGCCCCGAGCTGGAGGGTTTCATGGCCAAGCCACTGGCTCAGCATCCCCATGTGCTGACCCTGACCAAGGTGCCGGGCATGCCGCTGTTTGACTATCGTAAGCAGGCCGGACACGAGGAGCACGGTGACGAGGAACATGAGGGTCATGACCATGACGGTCATGAGGGACATCATCACGAGGGGGTGGATCCTCACATCTGGTTGGGACCGACCCAGGCTCTGGTGATCGCCAAGGCGCTGAGTGACACGCTGAGCACCCAGGATCCGGCCAATGCCGCTCGTTACGGTGCCAACCTGAAAGCCTTCACGGCCAAGGTCGATGCCAAGGACAAGGTGATTGCCGGACAGATGAAAGCGGTCAATCAGAAGGGCTACTTCGTGTTTCATGAAGCCTATGGCTACTGGGAGCGCCACTATGGCATGAGTTCCAAGGGTCACTTTACCGTGAGCCCTGAGCGCCGCCCCGGTGCCAGGACGCTGGTGGAGATCCGCAAGGCGCTGGAGGAGAAACAGGCGAGCTGCATCTATGCCGAGCCGCAATTCTCGCCCGCGGTGATCGAGTCGGTCGCCCGCAATACGGGGGCCAAGGTGCTGCTGCTGGATGAAGTGGGTGAACAAGTACCGCTAGGACCCGAGGGTTATCCGCAGTTTATGCAGCAACTGGCCGATGCCTTTGCCGAGTGCCGCTAACACCTCGGTGTGACCATCAGGGCTGACTATACTGACCTCCAGCGCATGACATGGAGTGTCCCGTATGAAATGGATTATCCCCGCCTGCATGGTGGCACTGATCAGTGCCCCGTTGCAGGCTTCCCAGCTGTCCAGCTATATCGCCAGCCCTGATCTCAAGTCCAAGTTGCAGGAAGTCTACGGCGCTCGGGCGCTGCAGCGGGCGGAGGCGTTTTCCCGCTTGCTCAGCCCGCGGGCGGGCACGACGGATCAGCAGAAACTGGAGTTGGTGAACAACTACTTCAACAACCTGACCTATAGCGAGGATCCCAGGTTATGGGGAGAGGAAGACTACTGGGCCAATCCGCTGGAGTTTATCGGAGCCCGTGGTGGGGATTGCGAGGATTACAGTATCTCCAAGTACTACACCCTGATGGAGCTGGGGGTGGATGAGAAGAAGCTGCGGCTGGCCTATGTGAAGGCCATTCGATACAACCAGTTTCACATGGTGACGCTTTACTTTCCCACCGCCAAATCTGACCCTCTGGTCCTCGACAACATCAATGGCCGCATCCTGCCGGGCAGCAAAAGAAACGACCTGCAGCCGGTTTACAGTTTTGACGCCAAGAGCATCTGGGTGATGAAGTCCCGGCGCGAAGGCACCCTGGCGGGGAGTGCCGATCGCCTGACCCAGTGGACCTCGATGCAGAGCCGCTTCTCCAGCGAGCATCTGCGTGCCCCCCGCCGTCAGCTATAACTTGCCCGCCGCTTTCAACTCCTCAAAGTACCTTGCCGCGCCCGGATGCTGACTGATGCTCAACACCGGGCCGACTTTATTGCGCGCCTTGTGGAACAGGTTGGCGTAACCGTACGTCTGCTCGTTGAAGCTGGTCTGCTGGCTCAACATGGCCTTGGTCAGGCGGTAGACATCCCCATCCGGCATGCTGGCATTGGTCACCAGGGTGGCGGCGATGGCGAAGGTGGGGGTGGCCTTGAGATTGCCCGGGTAGATGCGGGCCGGCACCTGGCTGCGCTGGTAATACTTGACCCCCTGCAGCAGCTGATCACGAACGGGGCCATCGATGGACAAGAAGCGGATGGCGCAACGCTTCGAGGTGTCCAGCACGATGCGATTCGGATGGCCCATCACCAGCCCGAAGGCGTCGATCTGCTTGCTGCACAGGGCTTCGGCCTGGTTGGCCACGCTTTTCAGATCGAGGTCTTGCTCGGTGGCGCCGAGTAAAGAGAACAATGCCAATGCCGTCTGACGGGTGCCAGAGTGCTTCAACCCCATGTCGATGGGGGCCAGTTTGAGTTGTTCCAGCTTGGTGATGTCACCATCGGCCCGCACCACTATGGTGAAAGGCTCGGCATGGGTGGCGAACAGAGCACGCAGTTCGGGCTGGGGTTGTTTGGCAAAGGGGCCGCTGCCGTGGCTGGCCTGATAGAGCCAGTCGGATTGCACCAGTGCATAGGGGCTTTCCCCTGCCTGCAACTGCCGTAGATTCTCGATGGAACCTGAGCTGGCCTGCGGCTTGCATTGGAGGCCGGGGTCGCTCTTGTTGGCCAGACGGCAGAACTCCTTGGTGACCTGATAATAAATCCCCTGCTCGCCACCGGTACCGATGGACACGGTCTGGGCATGAGAGGCAGACGCCAGGAGCAGAGGGAACAGCAACAGGGAACGTTTCATGATGCCTCCTGGCTGGCATAGCCATCGATGCCCCAACTGCGCAAGGTGCCCATATCCGTTACCTCGCTGGCTTCTGCCAGCAGGGTGTAACCGGAGGCGTGCAGGCATTGGGAAAGCAGGTTCCAGTACAGAGGGGCGTCGGTGAGCTGGCAACTGATGAACACGGGTTTGACGGGGTCGAGCCTGGTCAGGTTGTCGTTGTTCATGGGGACATTGCTGAAGGCCATCTCGACCCCCTGAGCCGCCAGGGCCGACAGTCTCTCCTCGGCAAGGGGAGGGAAGTTTGGCTGATCCCAGCGCCAGTCCAGGGTCTTGCCCTTGCCGCTGGCCAGTGTGGACGAGAATTGTGCCCAGTCTGGGTGGGCAAGCAGACTGAGAGGAAGCTGTATCCCTTCCGTCCTTTGTGCGAGCCAGTGGTTGAGCAGCGCCCGGATCTCGTCAGGTGAGCTGTCCGCACTCGGTGGGTTTTGCGGGAGCAGGCGGCTGTAGAGCCGGATATCCCCCTGGGTAGAGACGAAATGCTGCAGATGCATGTCACCCGGGGTCTGTGTCAGCCCCATCAGCGGTTGGCTGCTCTGGCCCTCGTGTTGCTTGCCGAGCTGGGTGATCTTGAGCCGTTGCTGCAGCAGATCCCGCTTGCGCTCGGAGACCAGCTGGTTGATGGAGGAGACGACCTCCCGCAACTCTCTCAGCCAGGGGATGGGCAGGTTGCCACTGAACTGGCGCTGGCGCACCTGCAACAATTGCAGGTTCACCTGCTCGAGAGGACGCAACAGCCGGTTGCATACCCACTGAATGATGAGGGTCAGCACCAGCAGGCCGCCGAGCAGGGCCAGCCCGGTGCGGCTGATGGCGTTCCACAGATGCTGGTAGGCATAGCCCTTGTGCCCCTCGAGGGTGAGGGTACCGAGAATGCGCCAACCATCGGTGAGCTCTTGCTCCACCTTGATCGGTGGCATGGCAATGAGGCTCGGCAGCCAGGCGGGGATGTTCTGCTGCGCGGTGTGGAATGCCTTCTGGAACAGCAGTTGGCCGTCCGGATCCAGCAGGGTGACCGAGCTGACGAAACCGCCGTCAAACATGGCATTGACGATGGTCTCCGCCAGCACCTTGTCATCATTGAGCAGGGTGCCTTGCAGCACCAGGCCGAGGGCGGTGATGGCCGTCTCGAGGTTGGCGGACATCTGGTCGAGGATGGATTGCCGCACCGTGGTGATCTCCAGCATGAACAGCAGGATGGCGCCAATGGTGAAGAGGATCAGGATGATTACGTTTAACAATTTTGCTAATGACATATCCACTCCATGGAAATGTTCTTGCAACATTTGGTTGATCTTGAGCGACGACAACCGGATCGGGTTCTTAAAAATAGAAAGAAATGTCTGAAACTGGCGATCATTTCTGCCAATACAGGAAGGTTATGCATAAAATGTGAGGTTCGTGCATATAGCTATGAACTTTTTGTAAGTATTTAGGTCTAACTGCCAGATGCACGGTTTTCATAATAAAAAATCATAAAGACAGACACACAACTACCACCCTTAGATCTAATGACAGGATAGCGGATGAAACGTCTCCGTCCCTTGGTAGCGCAGGCTGCCAACTGGGAACCCCCGGTTCCCCGCAAGCATTTTTATGCCATGTTACTGCTCACGGCCATGACGCTGTCGGCGGTAGCCGTATTGCCAGCACCAGGTGACATCCTGGAGCGGCCACTGCGTCTCGAGTTGCCCATCGCTACCCCGGGCACCGCGACCAACGAAGACAACACCGATTTTAACGATATCCCGGACCACGAACTGGTGGAGGCGGCCGCCCCGGAGGATGACATCCCGGCGGATGTGACTCCCCAGTGGCAGGATTACCGGGTGCGCAACGGTGAAAACCTGACGGCCATCTTCAACAATCTGGGGCTCTCTACCACCACCCTCTACAAGGTGCTGGATGCGGATGCCAAGAATCATCTGGCCCGCCTCAAGCCTGGCCAGACCATAGAGTTGCTGATCGATCAGGACAACATACTGCAGCAGCTCAAGATCCGCCTGAACATCAAGCAGACCCTGGTGCTGGAACGCACCGATGACACCTACAGCGCCAACATGCTCAACGAGAAGGTGGAGTGGCAGAAGAAGAGTTATGACGGTGTCATCAATGGCAGTTTCTATGTCAGCGCCCGCAATGCCGGCATCCCGGCCAACCATATCCAGAAGATTGCCAACCTGTTCCAGTGGCGGATGAACTTCGCGAAAGATCTGCAAAAAGGTGACAAATTCAAGGTGCTGGTGCGTCAGGAGACGGTCGAGGGCAAGAGCACGGGCAACACCCAGCTGCTGGGTGTCGAGGTGTTCAGCCAGGGCAAGGCGGTATCTGCCTGGCTGTCGGAGGATGGCAACTACTATGACGGTCAGGCGAACAGCCTGGAGCGTGGTTTCCGCCGTTATCCGACCCACAGTCGCTACCGGATCAGCTCGAACTTCAACCCGGCCCGGCGCCACCCCATCACGGGTCAGGTCCGCCCCCACGAGGGTACCGACTTCGCCCTGCCGGTGGGCACCGCAGTGATGGCTACCGGTGATGGTGTGGTGCTCAAGGCGACCCGTCACCCGCTGGCTGGCACCTATGTGGTGATCAAGCACGGCCGCACCCTGATGACCCGCTACCTGCACCTGAGCAAGTTGCTGGTGAAACCCGGTCAGAAGGTGAAGATGGGTGACAAGATTGCTCTCTCCGGCAATACCGGGCGCTCCACGGGGGCCCACTTGCACTACGAGGTGCGGATCAACAACCGTCCGGTGAACCCCATGACGGTCAAGTTGCCCATGGCTGAACCGCTCTCCGGCAAGGAGAAGCGTCAGTTCCTCGCCAAGGTGAAGAGCTATCGCCAGGAGATGGAGGCGGGTTGAGTCTCTTTCTTGTCCAGATAGCAAAAGGCCCCGCCATCATGGCGGGGCCTTTTTCATGGACCGGACTCAGTAACCCTTGTCGAAGTCGATGCGCCCATCGAGCTGCTGGCCGTCGATGAAGCGGATGTAGTTGCGGATGAAGATCTGGGCCACATCTTCCGGGAAGCTGTAGGCGCTGTTGTGGGGCGTGATGATGAGATTGGGCTGATGCCAAAGGGGACTGGTGGGAGCCAGGGGCTCCTGCTCGAACACATCCAGCACGGCGGTGGCGAGCTTGCCGTTTTGCAGGGCCGCCAGCAGGTCTCCCTCGTGTACCGCATTGCCCCGGCCGACGTTGAAGAAGATGGCGCCCGGCTTGCAGTGGTTGAAGCGATCGGTGGTGAACAGGTGGCGGGTTTCCCGGGTCGCCGGCAACACGCTGACGATGACGTCGGCCTGGGCCAGCATCTTGTTCAGCGCCGGCAGCTGATACACCTGATCGAAACCCGCCCGCTCACGACCGCTATGGCTGATGCCGAGTACACGCATGCCGAAGTGTTTGCCGGTGTGAGCGATGTGCTGGCCTATGCTACCGGTGCCAAGCAGCAACAGGGTCTTGCCCTTGAGCCCCTGATAAGGCTGGCTCTGCCACAGCTGCTGTTGCTGCTGTTCACGGTAGAGGGGCAGATGACGGGTCAGGCTCAGAAGGTGGCCAAACACATACTCGCTCATCAGGGGGCCGAAGATGCCGCGCACATTGGTGAGCAGGTAGTCCCGGCGACAGCTGGCATCCAGCAGCACATCGACCCCGGCGTAGGTGGATTGCAACCAGCCGAGCTTGCCGGCCTTGGGCAACAGGGGTTTGGCGCGAGCCGGCTCGGCCATCAGGATGTGTGCCTCACCGATGAGCCGTTCGGCTTCGCTCTGGTTGTCGGCCCGCAGAATGCGCAGATGGGGGAGGTGAGCGGCCTTGAGCAGGCGCTCGTAATGGGCGTTGTCCTGGCTGAGCAGAAGCAGGGTACGTTGGCTCATACTCTTGTTCCTTATCATGTTTATGGCACGGCAAAGGGGGATCTGTTCCCATCTTACCCCAGTTGATCGGGCAAGATAGCCGAGCAGGGTGCTTTTTCGTTTTCGCCAGCCCCCTCGTGGGCTACAATCTGCCCCACATTTTGCAAAGGATCAGACTCCAGTGTTTGGTGACAAGTTTTATAAGCGACTGGCCGAGCTGCAGCCTTGGCAGCAGACCGTCTACACCCTGGCGCTGGCAGAGCGCATGTACCCCAACTATGTGCTGTTTTCCCAGGCGTCCGGTTTCGGCGATGCCAGGGCATTTCGTCACGCGCTGGATCAGATGTGGAACTACCTCACGGTAAAGGGTTCCCGGGTCAATCTGGGGGCCATTCTGGAGGCGTTCGAGATCTACATTCCCGAGCCCAGCAAGTTTGAATCCTATGGCGCCTATCCGGCACTGGATGCCTGCGTCGCACTGGGCTGCGCCTACAACTCGGTAATTTGCCGGGTGGGCGAAGAAGCCACGGATGCCAGTCACGCGTCTGTGGGCACCGTAGCCGGCTTCATCGAGATGCTGGAAGAGCGCGACCTGACCGATGAGGAACTCTACGAGCACGAGTACATCGAGGCCGAGCTGGAGTTTCAGGTCGAACTGCTCAAGCGCGTGGCCTTCGAGCGCGACAGCGACCGCATCCTGGCCATCCGCGAGTTTGCCGCCCAGGGCGGCGTCTCCAATATCGGTATCAGCCTGGACGAGTGATACGAGTGCGGCGCCTTCCGCGCCTGCCCATAAAAAAAGCTCCCGAATGGGAGCTTTTTTTATGCCCGCTCCTCGGTGAGGGGCCTGACGCTCAGCACTGGTGCGGCGTCGATGCCATCGGCATTCATCATGGAGGAGATCCGCTGCAGGGAGGAGAGCAGCAGGGTCTGTTCCCAGGTTTCCAGAGCCTGGAAGCGCAGGATGAAGCTCTCTTGCAGCGGGGTCGGCGCCTGTTCCAGCAGGGCTCGGCCCGCGTCAGTCAGCGTCGCATGTACCTTGCGCTTGTCGGTCTCGCTGCGGATCCGTTGCACCAAGTGGCGGCTCTCGAGCCGATCCATGATGGTGGTGGCGGTGGCCTGGCTCATGTTGGTGTGATCCGCCAGCTGGCGCATGGAGATCTGCCCCAGCTCGTCTATCCCCTTGAGCAGCAGGAGCTGTGGTGAGGTCAGCCCGGCTTCCTTGATCAAGCGTTTGGAGTGCATATCGATGGCACGGATGATCTGGCGCAGGGCGACCAGCACTTCATCATGTTTTTCCACTGGGGTCCGGCTCATGGCCTGGTAGTTGAGAGGCGCAAGATTTTCCGCCTAATTCCACACAAGGTCAATATGGTTTTTGGTCTAATAGTTTCTGCTCTAACTAATTTTGTGTTAGGTTATCCCGCTGTTTTCGAAATTTAATCCGATCTTTGAGGAGCGAAATGATGCAGAACGACCTGGATATCAAGTCCCTTGTGAACGAGCTACGGGTAGTCAGAGTTCGCTATGAACTGCCAGATACCTCGGCATTCGTGCGTTACCAGCCCGCCTATGACGAAGACCCGAACAACCTCAAGGTGCATCACTACGATGGTGAGTTGCCCCTCTCTTGCAGCAACACCGGTGCTTTCAGATTAAAGGAGTTGGTGAACGAACTGCGCTATGCCTATGTACTGGTACACCTCTTCCCCGACGAGAGCGCCATGAACTTCTACCTGGCGGGCCTGGACAACGGCTTGGCCCAACTTGAATTCATCGGCGGCTCCTACGATTTCAACCGGCTCTGGATCACCAGCGGCGTCTCCAGCCTGGGGGTCCCCATGGCCATCTTCCTCGGCAAGCGCCATGCGGTGAACGGTCAACCGTCGGTCAGCCTGGTGGATCACCGTGAACAGGTGGCGGGCCGTCTGGTCTATCGCGCCATCGGCGGGGCGGGCGATCACGTCGGCGAAGATTTTTTCAACCATGACTAAGGAGGCCAGATGAGAGCAACCAAAGGGCTGTTGAAAGGCCTCAATCCCACCATGGCCATGACGGCCCTGACCGTCGTGACCCTGTTCCTGCTGTTCGGCGTCTTTGATCCCGATACCGCGGGGACCTGGTTTACCGGCGCCAAAGACACCATCATTGCCGGCTTCAAGTGGTACTACATCCTGGTAGTCGCCCTGTTTCTGTTCTTCGCCGTCTATCTGATGTTCAGCCGCTTTGGCAGCATCCGGCTGGGCGACGACGACCAGGTACCGGAATTTGGCTACTTCGCCTGGTTCTCCATGTTGTTCAGTGCCGGCATGGGCATAGGTCTGGTGTTCTGGAGCATCGCCGAGCCCATGTATCACCTGCAGAGCAATCCCTTCATCACCGAGGGGATGACCCCGGAGGCGGCCCAGATCGCCATGCGCCTCACCTTCTTCCACTGGGGTCTGCATCCCTGGGCCATCTATGTGATCGTCGGTCTCTCGCTGGCGTTCTTCAGCTACCGCCGCAAGTTGCCACTGGCGATCCGCTCCGTGCTCTATCCCATCCTCGGTGAGCGCATCTACGGCTTCTGGGGCCACGCGGCCGACGTGCTGGCGGTGTTCGGCACCGTGTTCGGGGTGGCGACTTCCCTGGGACTGGGGGTCTCCCAGATGAATACGGGCCTGAACCAGATGTTTGGCATGGGGGTCTCCCAGACCAACCAGCTCTGGCTCATCGGCGGCATCAGCGTTATTGCTACTCTTTCCGCCATCTCCGGGGTGGGGCGCGGGGTGAAGATCCTCTCCGAACTCAACATCTGGCTCAGCGTCTTCGTGCTCGCCCTCTTCCTTGCGCTGGGGCCGACCACCTATCTGCTCAACGCCTATGTGCAGAACATCGGTGACTACCTGCAAAACATCGTCAAGCTGAGCTTCTGGACCAATACCGAGGCCAACGGCACCTCGGCCTGGCAATCCAGCTGGACCGCCTTCTACTGGGGCTGGTGGATCGCCTGGGCACCCTTTGTCGGCATGTTCATCGCCCGCATCTCCAAGGGCCGTACCATCCGCGAGTTCGTGCTCGGCGTCCTGCTGGTGCCCTCCCTGCTCGGCATGCTCTGGCTCACCGTGTTCGGTGGCACCGCCATGCACCTCGAGCTGTTCGGCAGCGGTGGCGTGGTCGAAGCGGTCAATCAGGATGTGACCCTGGCCCTCTACAAGACGGTGGAGCTGCTGCACTGGGATACCTTCGGCTGGATTGCCAAGGGGGTACTGACTCTGCTCATCTGCACCTACTTCATCACCTCCAGCGACTCGGGCACGCTCGTGATCACGACGCTGCTCTCCATCGGCGATCAGGATCCCCCCGTGCTGCACCGCGCCATCTGGGGTCTGGGTCAGGGACTGGTGGCGGCCATACTGCTGGTGTCCGGCGGCCTGGCGGCTCTGCAGGCGGCCAGCATCATAGCAGCGCTGCCCTTCTCCCTGATCATGCTGGCCATGTGCTACTCCCTGATGCTGGGTTTGAAGCAAGAGAGTCAGCGCCAGTTCGAGTACCGGCAGAACCTCAAGCGTCACGACGGCTCCTCCCACCTGAGCCTGATGGACCGGATTGGTCCGGCCTAAGCCAGACCGGCAGATGGCAAGCCATTGAACAGAAAATAAAAAAGGGAACCTCGCGGTTCCCTTTTTTCATGGCTGTCGTTCGGCGCCGGTTACAGCAACTGCTTGAGGCGATAGAGCAGATCCAGTGCCTGACGGGGGCTGAGCTCATCCGGGCGCACAGCCGCCAGCTCTTCCACCACGGGGTGGGGCTGGGGTGTCAGCACGACCGGGGCCGGGCGTGCCTCGCCGGCGGGGGCCGGCGTGGCGCTCTCCAGCTCGGCCAGCTTGTGGCGAGCCTGATGGATCACCGACTTGGGCACTCCCGCCAGCGCCGCCACCTGCAGACCGTAGGAGCGGCTGGCCGCCCCTTCCTGCACCGCGTGCATGAAGGCGATGGTGTCTCCGTGTTCCACCGCGTCCAGATGGACGTTGGCCAGCCCCTCCATCAGTGCGGGCAGCTGGGTCAGCTCGAAGTAGTGGGTCGCGAACAGGGTGTAGGCGCCTATCTTGCTCGCCAGTTGCTCGGCACAGGCCCAGGCCAAGGAGAGGCCGTCGTAGGTGCTGGTGCCGCGGCCGATCTCGTCCATCAGTACCAGGCTGCGGGCGGTGGCGTTGTTGAGGATGTTGGCGGTCTCGGTCATTTCCACCATAAAGGTGGAGCGGCCGGAAGCCAGGTCATCCGAGGCCCCGATGCGGGTGAAGATGCGATCGATGGGGCCGGTGCGGGCGCTGCTCGCGGGCACATAGGCGCCGATGTGGGCCAGCAGCACGATGAGCGCCGTCTGGCGCATGTAGGTGGACTTACCCCCCATGTTCGGGCCCGTGATGATCAGCATGCGGCGACTGCGCTGCAGGTTGATCGGGTTGGCGATAAAGGGATCCGTCATCACCTGTTCCACCACGGGGTGGCGACCCGCCTCGATCAGGATCTGATCCTCCTCGGTCAGGGTGGGGCAGCGGTAGTCCAGAGTCTCGGCCCGCTCCGCCAGGTTTGACAGTACGTCCAGCTCCGCCAGCGCGGCGGCAGACTCCTGCAGTTCGCCGAGGTGGGGCAACAGGGCGTCGAGCAACTCCTCGTAGAGACGCTTCTCCAGCGCCAGCGCCTGGGCCTGGGCGGTGAGCACCTTGTCCTCGTACTTCTTGAGCTCATCGATGATGTAGCGCTCGTTGTTCTTGAGGGTCTGGCGGCGGATGTAGTGGGTCGGCACCAGGTGGCTGTTGGCGCGGCTCACCTCAATGTAGAAACCGTGCACCTTGTTGTAGCCCACCTTGAGGGTATTGATGCCGGTTAGGGCCTTCTCCCGTTCCTCGATGCGGGCGAGGCTAGCGGTGGCGCCGTTGGCGAGATCCCGCAGCTCGTCCAGCTCCTGGTTGAAACCATCGCGGATGACGCCACCATCGCGGATCAGCACAGGCGGCACCTCCATCACGGCCCGCTCCAGCAGATCAAGCAGCTCGGGGAAGGTGCTGGCTCGTGCGCTCAGCTGCTGCACGGCCTCGTGTTCGCTACCCGCCAGCAGCCGTTGCAGCTCGGGCAGTTGGTCGAAGGCCTGGCGCAGCCGGGTGAGATCGCGGGGACGGGCACTGCGCAGGGCCAGACGCGCCAGCACCCGCTCCACGTCGCCGACCTGGCGCAGCAGGCCGCCCAGTTCGTCGTAGAGGTTCTGCTCGATGAGCTCGGCGATGGTGCTCTGACGCCCCTTGAGGATCACCCGATCCCGGATCGGCTGGTGGATCCAGCGTTTGAGCAAGCGGCTGCCCATGGGGGTGGCGGTCCTGTCCAGCACCTCGGCCAGGGTATTGTCATAACCGCCCGCCAGGTTCTGGGTCAGTTCCAGGTTGCGGCGGGTGGCGGCGTCCATGATGACGGCGTGATCCGGCTGTTCGAGGCGTACGCCGCGAATGTGGGGCAGGGCGGTACGCTGGGTGTCTTTCACGTACTGCATCAGGCAGCCGGCGGCGCACAGGGCGGTCTCGCTCTGTTCGACCCCGAAGCCCACCAGATCCTGGGTGCCGAACTGCTGGCACAACAGTTTGCGGGCGGTACCCAGCTCGAACTCCCACTCCGGGCGGCGGCGCAGGCCGCGGCGGCCCTCGACGTGGCGCAGGAACTCGAAGGATTCCGGGTAGAGCAGCTCGGCCGGGTTGGTGCGCTGCAACTCCGCCAACAGGGTCTCTTCCTTGTCGAACTGATTGATGAAGAAGCGGCCGGAGCCGATGTCCAGGGTGCCATAGCCGAAGCGGCGGCCATCGTGATAGACGGCGGCGATCAGGTTGTCCTGGCGTTCACTGAGCAGCGCCTCGTCGGAGACGGTGCCCGGGGTGATGATGCGTACCACCTTGCGCTCCACCGGTCCCTTGCTGGTGGCGGGATCCCCCACCTGCTCGCAGATGGCGGCAGACTCGCCGAGCTGCACCAGCTTGGCCAGATACCCCTCGATGGCATGATAGGGCACCCCGGCCATGGGGATGGGGCTGCCGGCGGACTGGCCGCGCTTGGTCAGGGAGATGTCGAGCAGCTGGGAGGCCTTGCGGGCATCGTCATAGAAGAGCTCGTAGAAGTCGCCCATCCGGTAGAACAGCAGGATCTCCGGGTTCTCAGCCTTGAGGGTCAGGTACTGCTGCATCATGGGGGTGTGTAGGTGAAGCTGAGCCTTGATATCTGGTTGTAGCTTGGGGGTAAATTCTTTATTGATCATTGTGTTGTCATTCTTTCGTTGTCTCAGAGCATCTCTGTGACGCTCAGGATGTCTCACACAACCTCACAGTCATGTGTAGCTTTTTGTATAGCAAGTTACATCGCAAGGTTCAGAAACTGTAAAAGCTATACATGAGTTATTGAGTGCATCGTACCAGATACGTTGCAAGATGCTGAACCAACATGTACGCAAGCTCCTCATCAAAATCACTTTGACTCTAAAAGGCTGCATTAGCAGTCAACCCATTCTACTCGTCTGAGTTCTTCACTAACGCCCATAAATTTGTAAAGGCATAACAAGCCGCACACCTCTATTTGATGGATGTCGTAGGTGATGAACTTTATTAAAAATTGAAGAGGATTCAAAATGAAGCAGAGTAAGACACATCCGCTCACTGATCTTGATATTAAACGAATGAAACCTTCAGATGAGGATCTAACTGACACTGGAGTTAACAGGGGACTTAGAGTGAGGTGTAGTGAGAAAGGATCAAAGAGCTTCATCTATAGATACCGGCATCCGGTCACATCAGAGCTGAAGCAGTTTACTTTTGCCTACTATCCTGAAACCTCTCTATCAGAGGCTCGAGTTGAGTTTGCTAAACTAAAAGTTTATAGGCGTAATGGAGAGTTGCATAAGTTAAAAAAGCAATCTTCAGTAACTATATCTGATGTCGTTCTAAAAGTTAAAGATGTAACGCTCAAGGAGCTCATTGATCACTATCTTACATGTTATATAGAAGATGGGCAGAATGTTGATGGATCTCTGAGGAATGGAGCAAGAAAGCTGAAAGGGCAACGAGAGGTGAGGAGAATGTTGTATGCAGATCCTGTTCAGTATCTTGGCAATTATAGTCTAACAAGAATTACCTCTGCTGATATCAAAAGTATTGTTATGGATATGATTTTAAAACGCGGTGCAAATGTTCAAGCCGGAGCTGTTCTTCGAGAGTTAAAGTCTGCGTATGACATTGGCATCGATACTGGATTTGTATCTCGTGACATGGTCAATCCAGTTGATTTAGTTAAGCAACAACTAAAAAGAGCAAAGGTGAGGCTAACGTCTACTAAAGGAAGTCGTCATCTTGATGATGAGGAATTAGAAAAACTATTAATCTGGCTTCCAAGCTCGACTTATACTACGACACATAAATCAATTATTCGTATGGCTTTGTGGACTGGATGTCGAACGGGAGAGCTATGTTCCGCAAAATGGGAAGATATCAACTTTGATGACGCAACCTTTAGAATAAAGCTATCGAAGAATGGTGCTTATAGACGTGTGCAGTTGCCAACGCAAGCCATTTCATTTTTGAAAACGTTGAGGTCACTAAGCTCAACTTACGTATTTCCTTCATTAAGAACCAGAGTTGCAATTCAACAAAAGCAACTTACTGAGCAAGCTTGGAGAATGCGGTGTAGTGGTTCTATGTTAGACATCGCGCATTGGACACCACATGATTTAAGAAGAACGGTGAGAACAGGACTTGCTCGTTTGAAGTGCCCAACTGATATAGCGGAAGCAATTATTGGTCATTCACCAAGAGGAATCGAAGGAACATACAATTTGTATACGTATGAAGATGAATGTCGCGAATGGCTTCAACGTTGGGCAAATTACCTTGATCAGCTTCAGGAGCGACGGTCAGCGTTGTGCTGAGCCAGCAACGTTGTGCTGAGCCTGCAACGTTGTGCTGAGCCTGCAACGTTGTGTTGAGCCAGCAACGTTGTGTTGAGCCTGCAACGTTGTGTTGAGCCAGCAACGTTGTGCTGAGCCAGCAACGTTGTGCTGAGCCAGCAACGTTGTGCTGAGCCAGCAACGTTGTGCTGAGCCTGCAACGTTGTGTTGAGCCTGCAGCGTTGTGTTGAGCCTGCAGCGTTGTGTTGAGCGTGCTGATTTTAGTGAGAGCCGTTATTAGATTCTCGTCGCATAGCTACCACAGTATACGATTCTACTCGCTATCTGAACCAAACGTTTGAGCCGATTGGGCAAACATATCAAACATATCAAACATTCTTCTCTAGATAGAGACGTAAAACACATGACAAGAACTTGAAACTGTAAAGAGCCATGACACTGAAAAAGGAATGTCATGGTTATGAAAATATACAGAATTAATGATGTTGTAGAATGTTGTGCACTGTCCAAAGCAACAATATATCGATTGATGAAGAAGGGACTATTCCCTAAGCAAATACAGCTAACAGGAAAGAGGGCTGTTGGTTGGCGGAGCTCGGATATTGAACATTGGGTATCAACCGTGGGTTCTGAGATCGGGGGGTGATATGGATAATAAGTCATTATACAAATTGATCTGCTCACTCATCGAAACTGTGGAGGATGCCGAGATTGAGACACAAGATCGTGTTAAACAACTCATTAAAATGGAGGGACGTCATCATAGAGAGCTAGCTTATAAATTGATGTCTTGTATTGAAGATGATTACTGCAATTGTAATTCACTTGCCTGCAAACAATGTGTCAGAACCAAGAGAATTAAAATCATCGAGTCAGTAACTAAGGTTTTGATGAATGGAGATTATAGCTTTTGTTCACTAGTACTTTATCGTGATATTTTGGCAAAGAATGAGTTGAATAAATTAAACCCACAGAAGTTGAAGGCGAAACTTTATCGAGACATCAAAAAACTAGGTATTGAAAGCCCAATGTATGGCGCACTAGAAGTCGTATTTGAGCATGGGAATAATCTATGGCTACCACATTTTCATTTGTTCTTGATGATCAATGACACTGAAAAGAAAATGCTGAACAAGCTTTTTAAAAAAAGACATGGTGTGCCGTCTTGGAATGGGAAACAAGCATTCCCTATTAGGATTGATCCTATCGATTATACCTCTTTAGGTAGGTTGGTTTATCTTGTTACGTATGTTTATAAATTTATGTGGCAATCCAAAATGCCCGGAGGTAAAAAATGTAGAGGAGAAAGGATGAATTATTGTGATTCATTACATTACCTTGATTCACTACGTATTGAAACGCTATTGGTTGAACATAATGTCAGAAGGAAAAACTGAGCAATGTCTAAATTATGTGCTGTATATGTCAATCTATGCGTTATACAACGTATTATATGAGGTTAGTGTAGTAACACTATGATTAAGCATGGTGAAGGATGAAACTTATCCTTCACTTTTACTTATCTAGTTGGTATATTGATATGTATTACATTTTTTTCTGACGGTGTAATTGTGCCTTTCAAATTGATTTTTTTGAGTGCAGGGAGTTTATCAATGAAATTGATTTTTTGTGTTTGGTAGAAATTCCTAATAATAAAATCAAAAAACCAAAGAGGGGTGATTGGGCCTGATGTTGGAATTCGACAATCTTTAACATCTCCCAAGGTTAAATGACAATGTGGGTGGATAAGATCTTTGGCTGCATAAGAATCGTAGTCAAAGCGCAAAGGAAATGGAATTATACGCCTTGAAACTATTTCTAAGTAAATCTCATCTCGATTATAATCATCATCAGAGTTCTGGTACGGTTGGAGATATGGTGATGGATAGAATGCTAAGCGATGCTTTATGAGGACACCATTTTCAAAAAGATATGAGAGCTGTATCAATGCACCATCAATTAATCTAGCAGTGAAAGAACGCTTAGAATTAAGTTCTTTATAAAGCTCTCCATAATCTATATCTTTCATGGCTATAGAGACATGGTCTGCACCTTTAAAACTAACCTCATGCTTATTGTCTGGTAGTTTTTTAATTGCTGGAAAGTTCTGATCGTTTATTAAACTGAACTCAATTAATGATGAAATAATTGAGTTCAGTTCTTTATGTACACTGAGATGTAGATTTTGGGGGCTCATTGTGCCCCCATATCTCGAATGTGAGCAATAAGGGCTTCTTTAGTTGCCTCATCCAAGTCAGCTAATGTAAGCTCTCCATTCTTAAGTGCCTCAACAAAATCTACTGCTGAGTTTTTCTTTTGCTCTAGACGTTTCTTTTCGTGTGCAGATATATCTCGGTGAACTATTCTCAAAGTTTTTAGAATATCATCGGTCGGATATGTGAAGTCGAGCATGAAATTGTGATCACGGAGTTTTTGGTACTCACTCATGAGTGCATCCATTCCATGACCATGACCAACAATACGAACCCACGCTTTGCTACGAGTAATTGCCGTAAACAGGCGACTTCTTAATGTTGAAAGCCCAGCACCATAGCCATGGCAGTCTTGAGCATTAATGATATATACCATGCCTGACTCATTGCCTTTTGCTCGATAGATGCCTGTGAATGTAACTGATGGCCATTCAGATCTGAAGAAAACATCGGCCTCTGTATCAACACCAGCGAGATGGCTCTGAATGTTGTTATCAAACAGTATCTTACGGATAGGCCCCACTTTGGCTCGGGCAGAAAGAGGGTCTGGATTGATGACGATGATATCGTCATGACGTAATTCATCTTGGGTAATGTTTTGGTGAATTTGTTTAGCTACCCATTCATTTTGATCGTGTTCATTTTCGAATCGAATAAATTGAATGATGTCATCAATAGGTGAGTGATTCTCTAAGAACTCAGGACTAGTCTCAGGTGTTCTTTGGAGAACAACATGCTTCCCTTTTTCTAGATCTCCACTCTCCGCGCGATAACCAATTTCTTGCCAGAGTGCGGGTTGTTCAAACATTTGAACAAGGCCCGTTTGTAATGTTTTGGGTGGTGGTTCTCTATAAATACCAAAGCCAAGGGCATGAGCAGCAACTAGAACAGGTCTAGAGTTTCGATAGCATTTTTGTAAAATAACGTCAGTGCGCTCGTCCATTGCGAGACTGACTAAAGGTATTCCCTTTTCGTTTTCCCCGAAAATTTCTTCTGGTGGTGGTAGCGAGGTTCCGGATAAATTTTGCAATTCATCATATGCATAAACAAGACGTTTTGGGTCTCTCAGCATCGTATAGCATAGCTTCAGAAAGCTGGGAGAAAAATCTTGGGCTTCATCAACTAGGATCGCATCATATACTTCAACTGAGGTTTGCAGCGTTGATAGCAAATGTTCACAAGCACCTCTAAATGATTTCTCATTATCGCCGAATGCAGCCTTCGCTGCTCTGAAATCAAAGAAGTCTGATGCTGAAACTCGACATGCTTCATAATATAGGCCGTCTCTCTCATCTCCACCCGGAGCTCCCCAAGCATTAATAACTCGAAGTTTAGTCCAGTCAGGTTCTTCACCACTTTGCTCAACACAAAAATTGTTGATTAGTCTCTTAAACTGACCTTTGAGAGAGCGTGTATTAAAGGTGACTGCAATTCTCCAGTCAGGGTGTTGAGTGTGTAAATACGCAGCCTTAAGTGCTAGTACGATCGTTTTACCTGAGCCTGCAAGCCCTCTAATCCGCTGTACGCCATCAACAGTTTCCACAACTGCACGATTTTGACGATGATCTAGTGTCGCAATAGAGTCTTCAAGATTTTTAAGGAGAGAGCCTCGTGATGCTGCGTTATGTACTTCTCGTCTTAGGCGGCTTTTTCTAATCGATGAGAGGCTTTCGATAGCAGAAACAGTGGCTTTAAAGAGTGCATCAGACGAATCAGACCATGTTATAGAACCCAAGATAGCATCTAGATTGCTGTCATTTGCAACATGGTAGTCGGCATCATTGTATGCACTAAGGTTCGTCAGTGCTGGTGCGTAAGTTACAACGCTAATCGGCGGAATCAGTCGGCGGCCATTCAAAAGCTCCCTATGAAGCCTTAGCTTAGACTCAATCTTGTTAGCCAGATCGTCTTGCCGCTCTTTGTAGTTGCCCAAGTTAGTGCCTTCGACAATGTCGAAAAGAACGATGCCCTTGGTGCAACTAAGGTAAGTGCCGTCGAGAAAAAATTTTCCTTCGGGTGTTGGAATCAATGGGTATCCGAAGAAGCACTCGCCTTCCAAGCTATTAATGCTAGCTAATACATCTTCTAGAGCTCTAGTTGCTACGGGTTTACCATTCGAGCCTCTAATGAAGCTTAGCTTGCTCATGCTTCTATACCTCTCTTTAGACTTGGTCAATGGCTTACAGCTGAAGGGATTATACAAATCCTTAGCTCCATCGTCCCCCTCGTTTGACATTGTTCACCTTCTTATGTGATGTGTGAAGTTTTGTCTACTGGCAAGGTGAGATGGATTAGTTGGGTTCGAGTCGCCCCATCGAATGCTTTGTTGTTAGCTGCCGTTCTCAATGCGGGGGGTCATGTTGCTGAGCATATGTTTGTGAGGTGGGTATAAAGAGGATTGATGCAAGGCGGTCTATAAAGTATGAGCTTTAGTATGCCTTTTTGTGAGTGCTGCCTTTATCTATTTGATAATAAAAGTTTTATACACTCATGCATCATGGGGGTGTGGGCGCTGAGGGTGGCGCCGCTGACTGGGTGCTGTGCTGTCATGTGCTATTCCAGAAGGTGCTCTGGCAGGGAAGCGTCTGCCATCTTGGGTCTGAATCTGGCAGCCATTCTACATGCTCGGGAGCGGATGGTGAGGGGGAATCTCCGTCTTGGGGGCAAACCCGGTGTCTTGACTAGGTTGGCATGTCCTGACGCAGTGGGCTGGCTGGAGTGGGGAGGACTCGAATGGCGGGAAGAGATGGGGATAGACAACATCCCCGCCTGGCAGCGGGGATGGGAGGGCATCGCCCTTAGTACATGGCTTCGCCGCCGCTCAGCATCTCGTGCAGCTTGGCTTTTTGCTCGGCAGTCAGCACCTTGCTCACCTCGAACAGGTAGTGGGCGCGGTAGTAGCGAGCCTCGGCCTGGACGTTGCTGATGGTCTGCAGCTGTTTCTTGGCGGCCGCTTCATCCCACTTGCCGCTCTTGATCATGTTGACGATGACATCCTGACCGATGGCATCGAGCTTGACGGAGCTCAGCTCCTTGGCCGCCTTCTCCCGAAGCCCCTTGATCTGTTCAACCTGGGCGCTGGAGAGGTTCAGCTCCTGGGCCAGGGTGGTCTCGGTTTGCAGCTCGGGAGCGCTCTCGGCGGCGAAGGCCTGGCTGCTCACACAGATAGCCAGCGCGGCCATGGCAACTTTAAACTGATGCTTCATCTGTTTTTCTCCATGTTTTCATCGGAAGGTATTTTTCAAATGGATGCCGCTCCAACGGCGGCGCCCGTTGATTATAGAGAGCCCCCATGTACTGAAGCTTAAGCGCGGACCATTTGCCGGGGAGCTCGTCTGGTGAGTGGCCACCGGCGCCTGAACCAGGCTGACGCAGGGGGCGCCTCGCGGGTTGTCCCCGGGCAGGGGCAATTGCATAATGAGCCCCATATTCAGCCCGCAAGGGGCCAACGAGGGCATGACGATGGGGCTTGATGCAGAGATCGCCCGCCTCTCCCAGGAACTGGGCGAGGCGCTGACGGCGCGGGGCTGGCTGGCCACGACCGCGGAGTCCTGTACCGGCGGCGGCGTGGCCACCGCCATCACCGATATCGCCGGCAGCTCGGGCTGGTTTGACCGGGGTTTTGTCACCTATACCAACGAGGCCAAGCAGCAGATGCTGGGCGTCAGCATCGACAGTCTGCTGCGCCACGGCGCCGTCAGCGAGACCGTGGTGCTGGAGATGGCGCGGGGAGCCCTGGCCCGCTCCGATGCGGGCATCAGCGTCGCCATCAGCGGCATCGCCGGCCCGGGGGGCGGCAGCGATGACAAACCGGTCGGTACCGTCTGGTTCGCCTGGGCGGACAAGAGCGGCCGCCAGCACTCCCTGCTGGCCCGCTTCGACGGCGACCGCCAGCAAGTGCGACAACAGGCCGTCAGACAGGCGCTCTCCGGCTTGTTGGCCCTGCTCAGATAATTTTGGCTTGATACTGTATGCATAAACAGTATACTTAGCCCAACTTCATTTCTTACCACGATTCCCAGCGGAGATTGGCATGGATCAGAACAAACAGAAGGCACTGGCGGCTGCGCTGGGGCAGATCGAGAAGCAGTTCGGCAAGGGCTCCATCATGCGTCTGGGCGACAGCAAGACCATGGACATCGAAGCCATCTCCACCGGTTCCCTCTCCCTGGACGTGGCGCTGGGGATCGGCGGTCTGCCCTGTGGCCGTATCGTCGAGATCTACGGTCCGGAATCCTCCGGCAAGACGACCCTGACCCTGCAGGTGATCGCGGAAGCCCAGAAGAAAGGCAAGACCTGTGCATTCGTCGATGCGGAGCACGCTCTGGACCCCATTTATGCTGCCAAGCTCGGTGTAAACGTCGATGATCTGCTGATTTCCCAGCCTGACACAGGCGAACAGGCTCTCGAAATCTGCGACATGCTGGTGCGCTCCAATGCCGTCGACGTCATCATCGTCGACTCCGTGGCCGCCCTGACGCCGAAGGCCGAAATCGAAGGCGAGATGGGGGATTCCCACGTCGGTCTGCAGGCTCGTCTGATGTCCCAGGCCCTGCGCAAGCTGACCGCCAACATCAAGAACGCGAACTGCCTGTGCATCTTCATCAACCAGATCCGGATGAAGATCGGCGTCATGTTCGGCAGCCCCGAGACCACCACCGGTGGTAACGCCCTGAAGTTCTACGCCTCCGTGCGTCTCGACATCCGTCGTACCGGCGCCATCAAGGAAGGGGACGAAGTGGTCGGCAACGAGACCCGCGTCAAGGTCGTCAAGAACAAGGTGGCGCCTCCCTTCAAGCAGGCCGAGTTCCAGATCTTCTACGGGGCCGGTATCTCCAAGGAAGGCGAGCTGGTGGACTTGGGCGTCAAGCACAAGTTGATCGACAAGGCTGGCGCCTGGTACAGCTACAACGGCGAGAAGATCGGTCAGGGCAAGGCCAACGTGATGAAGCTGTTCGCCGAGAACAAGGCGATGGCGGCTGAGGTGGAAGCTCGCCTGCGCGAACTGCTGCTGTCGGGTGCCATCCCGCAGGACGGCAAGGCCGAGGTGGCCGAGGCCGATGAGTTCGAGCCCGAAAACGAGCAAGAGTTCGAATAACAAAGAGGCCGGGTTGATACCCGGCCTTCTCATTTATGGTCGATACCCCCATGTCAGAACCCGCAGATAACCCACTCCCCGAGCCCACCTTTGAAGAGCAGTTTGCCGCGGCGCGTGCCTTCGCCATGCGCAGTCTGGCGCGGCGGGAGAGTGCCGAGTCCGAGCTGGCGAACCGGCTGCGCAAGCAGGGCTTTACGGACGCCGTGGTCGAGGTTGTTCTCGACTATTGCCGTGATCATCGCTGGGTCGACGACGAGCGCTACGGCGCCATGGCGGTGCGGGCCGGGGCAGCCAAGGGCCATGGCCCCATCAAGATCCGCTTCGAGCTGCGTCGCAAGGGGCTGGACGACAACCAGATAGAGGCGGCGTTCGAGCAACCTGAGCTGGATTGGTTCGAATTGGCGGCCGAGCTGTTGCAGCGCCGCGCTAGGGCAACGGATCTCGCGGATTTCAAGTTGCGCATGAAGTGGCTCAAGTACCTGCTGGGCCGTGGTTTCAATCAGGATCAGGCCCGCTATGCCATCGCCGTCATGCAGGGCCAGGAGGAATAAGCGTCAAAGTGTGGCGCCTCTTCGGGTCGGAAAGACTCAGGCCAGGGGGCGCCGCCTTATTGGCGCCTGAGTGGGAGTCCCGAGCCCCAGGTACCAGCGTGGCGATATTCCCCAATCCATCGAAAATGGTCACCGCCGACTGACGCTGGCCGGGACGCTCGTTGCGTATTTTCCCTCTGATTTTCCCCTGTGGCACGCCGCCGTCACCAAGGGCTCGCCTGCACCCTTCCCGAACGGGGCTTTTTCACCCATCAGGGGCTGGTACGTTTTACTTTACCCCGCAGAAAACTTACATTATTGCGATTAAAAGTCCGTATCCGAATCAAGCAGGATTTTCCATGTATATGTCCACGTCTGAGTTACGCGCCGCGTTTCTCGAGTATTTCCGCTCCCAGGGGCACCAGGTTGTCTCCTCCAGCTCCCTGGTTCCCCATAACGACCCGACTCTGCTGTTCACCAACGCAGGGATGAACCAGTTCAAGGACGTGTTCCTTGGCGCAGACAAGCGTGCCTATCATCGTGCCACCACGGCCCAGCGCTGCGTACGGGCCGGCGGCAAGCACAATGACCTGGAAAACGTGGGCTATACCGCCCGTCACCACACCTTCTTCGAGATGCTGGGCAACTTCAGCTTCGGTGACTACTTCAAGCAGGATGCCATCCGTTTTGCCTGGGAATTCCTGACCGGTACCCTCAAGCTGCCCAAAGAGCGCCTGCTGGTGACCGTGTACGAGACGGACGACGAAGCATTCAACATCTGGGCCAACGAGATCGGGGTCCCCGCCGATCGCATCGTACGCATCGGTGACAACAAGGGCGCGGCCTTTGCATCCGATAACTTCTGGCAGATGGGTGACACCGGCCCCTGCGGCCCCTGCACCGAGATCTTCTATGACCACGGCGACCACATCCAGGGTGGCCCTCCCGGCTCCCCGGACGAAGACGGCGACCGCTTCATCGAGATCTGGAACGTGGTCTTCATGCAGTTCAACCGTCAGGCCGACGGCACCATGGAGCCGCTGCCCCGCCCGTCCGTGGATACCGGCATGGGCCTTGAGCGCATCTCCGCCATCCTGCAGGGAGTGCACTCCAACTACGAGATCGACATCTTCCAGGCGCTGATCAAGAAGGCCGCCGAGATCGTCGGTACCAGCGATCTGAGCAATCAGTCCCTGCGGGTCATCGCCGACCACATCCGCTCCTGCGCCTTCCTAGTGGCTGACGGTGTCATGCCGTCCAACGAAGGTCGTGGCTATGTGCTGCGTCGCATCATCCGCCGCGCCGTGCGCCACGGCCGCAAGCTGGGCGCCACCGAGGTGTTCTTCTACAAGCTGGCCGCCGAGCTGGCGGTACAGATGAAGGATGTGGCCGCCGAGCTGATTGCCCAGCTGCCCCTGGTGGAGCGCGTGCTGCGCATCGAGGAAGAGCAGTTCGTCCGCACCCTGGACCGCGGTCTGCTGCTGCTGGAAGACGTGCTGGCCAACTTGGGGGACGCCAAGGTGATCCCGGGCGAGGTGGTGTTCAAGCTTTATGACACCTACGGCTTCCCGGCTGACCTCACCGCAGACGTGGTGCGTGAGCGCGAGATCGGCATCGACGAGGAAGGCTTCCATGTCGAGATGGCCAAACAGCGCGCCCGAGCCAAGGAGGCTTCCAGCTTCGGCGTGAACTACAACGAGGTCTTGAAACTCGACTTCGAGACACCATTTACCGGTTACAAGCAGCTCAGCGAAAAGACCACCGTCGTCGGCATCTACAAGGATGGCGTCGAGGTGAATGGCCTGATCGCCGGTGAAGAGGCCGTTGTGGTACTGGCCGAGACCCCCTTCTACGCCGAGTCCGGTGGTCAGGTGGGTGACAGCGGCGTGCTCAAGGTGGACGACGGCATCTTCGCCGTGACCGATACCCAGAAGGCAGGCAAGGCCATCATTCACAAGGGTTATCTGGAGCTGGGTACCCTGGAGAAGGGTGCCGAGGTCGAAGCCGAGGTCGATGGCGAGCGCCGTCAGGCCGTGGCCCTGAACCACTCCGTGACCCACCTGCTGCACGCGGCCCTGCGCCAGGCGCTGGGGGATCACGTGACCCAGAAGGGGTCACTGGTGGGAGCAGAGCGCATGCGCTTCGACTTCTCCCACTTCGAAGGCCTGACCATGGCAACCATTCGTCGCATCGAGGAGCTGGTCAACGCCCAGATCCGCGCCAACCACGACGTCACCACCCAGGTCATGGATCTGGAGGCTGCCAAGTCTGCCGGTGCCATGGCACTGTTTGGCGAGAAGTATGAAGACGACGTGCGCGTGGTGCGCATGGGCGATTACTCCACCGAGCTGTGTGGCGGTACTCACGCCAAGCGTACCGGTGACATCGGCTTCTTCAAGATCATCGCCGAGAGCGGCATCGCCGCCGGGGTGCGTCGCATCGAAGCGGTGACCGGCAAGGGTGCCATCGACTTCATGCACCAGCTGGGCGAACAGATCGAAGAGGCGGCCGCCCTGGTGAAGGGGGATCAGTTCTCCATCGCCGACAAGGTGCGCCAGCTGATGGACAAGGCCAAGCTGATGGAGCGCGAGCTGGAACAGCTCAAGGCCAAGCTGGCCGCTCAGGCGGGCAGCGACCTGCTGAGCCAGGTGATCGAGATCAATGGTCAGAAGGTGCTGGTCGCGGCGCTGGATGGCGCGGATCCCAAGTCCCTGCGCGGCATGCTGGACGAACTGAAGAACAAGATGAAATCCGGTGTCGTGCTGCTGGCGACCAGCAGCGACGACAAGGTCAATCTGATCGCCGGTGTCACCAACGACCTGACTGCCAAGGTAAAAGCGGGCGAGCTGGTCAACCTGGTGGCCCAGCAAGTGGGCGGCAAGGGCGGTGGTCGTCCCGACATGGCGCAGGCAGGGGGCACCCAGCCAGAGGCCGTGCCGGCGGCACTGCAATCCGTACACTCCTGGCTGGAAGAGCGCCTGTAAACGGGCGAGGTGATCTGTGGCACTCTATGTACAGAAGTACGGCGGCACCTCGGTCGGCACGCTGGAAAGAATAGCGGCAGTCGCCGAACGGGTGAGCCTGACCCGCGCCCAGGGGCATGACGTGGTGGTGGTGGTTTCCGCCATGTCGGGTGAGACCAACCGGTTGCTGGGCATGGCCCAGCAGCTGGATCCGGATGCCAACCGGCGGGAGATGGATGTGCTGGTCTCCACCGGTGAGCAGGTCACCATAGCGCTGCTGGCCATCGCATTGAACCAGCGGGGGTGTCCCGCGGTCTCAATGACCGGTGATCAGGTGCGCATTCACACCGATTCCGCCTATGGCAAGGCGCGCATCACCCACATCGATACCGAACAGGTGCAGGATGCACTGGGGGCGGGCAAGGTGGTGGTGATCGCCGGTTTCCAGGGCCGTGATGAACATAACGCCATCACTACCCTGGGCCGTGGCGGCTCGGATACCACAGCGGTGGCGGTGGCGGCAGCCATCAAAGCCGATGAATGCCAGATCTTTACCGATGTGGATGGGGTCTATACCACGGATCCGCGCATCGAGCCCAAGGCCAGGCGGCTCTCCACCATCACCTTCGAGGAGATGCTGGAGATGGCGAGTCTGGGGGCCAAGGTGCTGCAGATCCGTTCGGTGGAATTCGCGGGCAAGTACCGCGTACCGCTGCGGGTGCTGTCGAGCTTTGTCGACGGAGAGGGAACCTTAATCACATACGGAGGTGAGAGAATGGAAGCACCCCTGGTTTCCGGCATTGCGTTCAACCGCAACGAGGCCAGTCTGACCATTCTGGGTGTGCCGGACAGACCCACGGTGGCGGCGCAGATCCTGAATCCGATCAGCGATGCCAACATAGATGTCGACATGATAGTGCAGAACACCATGGGGGATGGCACCGCCGATTTCACCTTTACGGTGAATCGCGATGACTACCGCCGGGCCCGCGCCCTGCTGGAGGAGACCGCCACCGAGTTGGGGGCCGCCTGCGTACAGGGCAACGGGGAGATCGCCAAGGTCTCCATCGTCGGGGTTGGCATGTGGAATCACCCTGGTGTCGCGCGCACCATGTTCAAGGTATTGGGCGAGGAGGGGATCAACATGCAGTTGATTTCCACCTCTGAAATCAAGATATCCGTGGTGATTGACGAGAAGTACCTGGAGCTGGCGGTGCGTTCGTTGCACTCCGCTTTCGGGTTGGATCAAGAGCCGCATGAGCAGCCCTTGGGGAACAATCCCTGATTGATTTAGTTTCAACCATTTACCATATCGGTATCTTTGTAAGATAATGGCTATATCGATATAAATACAAAACAGGATACAGGAGCAAGCGAATGCTTATTTTGACTCGTCGTGTAGGGGAAACCCTGATGATTGGTGACGAAGTGACCGTGACCGTTCTGGGCGTGAAAGGCAATCAGGTACGTATCGGTGTGAACGCGCCGAAAGAGGTCTCTGTACACCGTGAAGAGATCTACATGCGGATACAGGCCGAGAAAGTACCGGGTCAACCGAACTTCTAAGCCGCATCTCTAAGCTGCTATAAGGCGACATCTCATGTGTCGCCTTTTGTTTTTCCGGGCCCCCTAAAAGGCCCGCCAGGGCACGAAAGTTGTGGGTAAATACCCATTTTGCTTGAATATTCCACTCTTTGGCCAAATGCTGAGCGAACGCTCTGTTTTCTCCAAAAAAGTGTTTGACTAAAAATCCCTGTGAAGTATTATCAGCCCCGCAAACGGAGAGGTGGCCGAGAGGCTGAAGGCGCTCCCCTGCTAAGGGAGTATGCGGCTTATACCCGCATCGGGGGTTCGAATCCCCCCTTCTCCGCCATTTGCGCCCGTAGCTCAGCTGGATAGAGTACCTGGCTACGAACCAGGTGGTCAGAGGTTCGAATCCTCTCGGGCGCACCATATTCGACTCACGATGAGTCATGTATCGACCTTCAGCACGTCGGTACGCTATAAAAGGCTTACTGTTGAGTAAGCTTTTTTTATCGCTTTAAATCAGGGCGCCCGTAGCTCAGCTGGATAGAGTACCTGGCTACGAACCAGGTGGTCAGAGGTTCGAATCCTCTCGGGCGCACCATTTAAAGTGAAATCAATGATTTATGAGCGCCCGTAGCTCAGCTGGATAGAGTACCTGGCTACGAACCAGGTGGTCAGAGGTTCGAATCCTCTCGGGCGCACCATTTTATAAAGCAATGTCAAAGTTTGTGAGCGCCCGTAGCTCAGCTGGATAGAGTACCTGGCTACGAACCAGGTGGTCAGAGGTTCGAATCCTCTCGGGCGCACCATTTTAAGAAGCAATGTCAAAAGTTGATGAGCGCCCGTAGCTCAGCTGGATAGAGTACCTGGCTACGAACCAGGTGGTCAGAGGTTCGAATCCTCTCGGGCGCACCATATAGACAGCTCCGACTTCGGTCGGGGCTGTTTTTTTATGTGCCAAAAACCGATTTCACCATGTAGATATGCTGCCATTTCTACATTTACCTCTCTTTCTCTCTGCCTTATTGGTCCCTTTGTCGGCTGGCCGGCACCTCCCGGTGCCGCATTACGCGCCCGCCATGGCCACTCTGAGCGTTGCTTGTCCCCAACCCTGTGTGCAAGGTGCCCCTTTCCAAGGCGTGGCGCCAGCAGGCATGAGGAGCCCGTGAGCCCGTCCTGGCAAGTGATCCGCCGTCTCCCGAGCATCGCTAGGCATGCCTGGCCCTGAGGCATCTGTTGTCTTGTCAGGCGCTGGCACCCTTTTGGGGAACGGCTCTGGCGGGGGCAGGCTGTGAGCCGCCCCCCATGACAGAATCGGCCCAGTCATCCCCTGGCGCGGTTCAGACAGACACCGGGAGCGCGAGACGCACCGGGATCACGAATCCCGGGCAATAAAAAAGGATGCCTCGGCATCCTTTTGTCATCGGGTGGGGCTCAGCTCTTGAGCCACTTGCGAATGCGGTTGGCATCGCCGATGGGGGTGCGCTTGCCCACCGAGTTGAGCAGCACGATGGCCAGCTCCTGGCGATCCGGTTTGGCGCGCATCAGCAGGCAGCGCCCCGCCTCGTCGGTGTAACCGGTCTTGGAGAGGCGCACGTCCCAGTCCGGGTTCTTCACCAGGGGGTTGGTGTTGTTGAACATCAGGCTGTAGGAGGGGTTGGAGAAGCGCATCTCCATGCTGTCGTTCTGGGTGAACTGGCGGATCAGCGGCTGGCGATAGGCCACCGAGATGAGCTTGGCCAGATCCTGGGCGGTGGAGACGTTGCGGGTCGACAGGCCGGTGGAGTCATAGTAGCGGGTATTGCGCATGCCAAGCGCTCTGGCCTTGTTGTTCATGGCCCGCACGAAGGCGGCGCGACCACCGGGGTAGTGGCGGGCCAGTGCCGAGGCCATGCGATTCTCGGAGGACATCAGCGCCAGGTGCAGGGCATCCCGGCGGCTCACCTTGGTACCGAAGCGCACCCGGGAGTAGGTATGCTTGAGGTTATCCCTGTCGTTCTGATCCACGGTCAGGGTCTGGCTCAGGTTCTGCTTGGCATCCAGTACCACCAGGGCCGTCATCAGCTTGGTGAGGGAGGCGATGGGGCGCACCTGGGTGGGGTTCTTCTGGTAGAGGGTCTTGCCCGTGTTGACGTCCATCACCAGGACGCTGCCCGATTTCAGCTGCAGCTTGGCCGGGTTGGGGGCCGCCATGGCTGCGGGCAGCCCCAACAGGCTCATCAGGCCACACACCAGCGCGATTGCGCGAATCCGACACCCCATACAACGACTCCATCCACGGCGAAAAAAAGGCGCTAGATTCACTCATTTTTGCCCCCGCTTTACAAGAGCGGGAGTGAGGATTTCGTCATTATTTCCATAAAAAAGGGCCGCCTCGCAGCGACCCTGATGATTTGCCTCACGGCTTGGTGGCGCTGGCCTTGCGTTTGCTCCACCAGCGCCAGACGATGGCGATCAGGCCGCCCACCAGCAGCACCAGCGGCAGACAGAGGATGACGCTGAGGAACTGGGACTCGTACTGTGCGGCCAGCTTGGTGTGGCTCAGGTAGTAGCCCAGACCCACCAGGGGGCAGATCCACATGATGGAGCTGATGAGGTTCACCACCAGGAAGCGGCCCTGGGGGATCTCGTTGGCCCCGACGATATAGGGATAGGCGGTGCGCACGAAGGCGATGTAGCGGGCGGTGATCAGGGTGATGATGCCGTACTTGTTGAGCAGGTAGTGCACCTTCTCCTTGTGCCTGTCTTCCAGGTGGGACATCAGCTTGTGGTACATCTGGGTATGGCCGAGGAAGCGTCCCTGCATGTAGCCGAGCCAGGTGCCGACGAAGGTGGCCACGATCAGCAGCGGAATGACGGCCAGGGGCAGCACCCCCTGATAGATCAGCACGCCGGTCAGGATCAGCAGGGTGTCTCCCGGCAGGAAGGCGGTCGGGATGAAGCCGTTTTCCAGTACCAGGAAGGTCAGCAGGACGACATAGACCATGAAGACCATCTTGGGATCGGACAGCACCGCCAGATCCTGATTAATGAAGGCGTGAGCCAGGTGGTAAAACTGCTCCATACAAGCAAACTCCGCAGATTAGCTGGGTTGGTCGGTCAGCGGCATGGCGAGCACCTTGTCGATGCGCAGGCCGTCCATATCCACAATTTCCAGTTGCCACTGCTCCAGGGTGACCATGTCTCCGGTCTGGGGCAGGCGGCCAAGGAGCAGCATGATAAGCCCTCCCAGGGTGTGATAGTGATGTTTTTCTTCCTCCGGCAGCCGTACCAGCTCCAGACAATCCTTCAATTCGGGCAGGGGGATGAGGCCGTCGAGCAGCCAGCTGCCATCGGCGCGCTGGAAGGCCCAGTTGTCTTCGCCCCCCTCCTGCTGGAAGTCTCCCGCCAGGGTTTCCAGCAGATCTTGCTGGGTCACCAGCCCCTGCAACTCACCATATTCGTCCACCACCAGCACCATGTGCTCCGAATGGGTGCGGAAGTGGTTGAGCAGTTCGAGACCGTTGAGGGTCTCCGGCAGCAGGCTGCCATCCTGGGTCAGGGCGGCCAGATCGATGGGCTCTCCCTTGATATAGGCATGCAGTACCCGGCTGACGTTGAGGATGCCCACCAGATCCGACAGGCTGCCGTCACAGACCGGGAAGAAGCCGTGGCGATACTCCACCAGCCGCTGCAGGTTGACGTCCAGCGGCAGGGAGAGGTCGATGTAGTGGATGTCACTGCGGGGCACCATGAGGGAGGCCAGGCTGCGCTCATCGAGGCGGAACACGTTGCGCAGCATGGTGTGCTCGTGATCTTCGATGATGCCGGCCTCGGACCCTTCCACCAGCATGGCGTGGATCTCTTCCTGGGTGACATTGTTGCTGCTGCTCTGATCGACCCGCAGGATGCGCAGGCTGGCGTTGGTGGAGGCGGAGAGCAGCCAGACGAAGGGGCGGGTCAGGGTGGCCAGCCACAGCATGGGGCGGGCCACCAGGCAGGCGATACGTTCGGCGTTGAGCTGACCGAGACGCTTGGGGACCAGCTCACCCACCACGATGGAGAGATAGGTCACCAGCACCACCACGATGACGGTTGCGATCAGGCTGCTGCTCTTGGGAGTGAGTCCCCACTCCTGCAACCAGAGTGCGAAGGGCTGGGCCAGCAGGGATTCACCATAGATACCGTTGAGCAGGCCTATGCTGGTGATGCCTATCTGGACGGCAGAGAGGAAGTGGGTCGGATTCTCGCCCAGCTTGAGGGCGATGGCGGCGGAGCGGCTGCCCTCACTGGCCATCTTGCTGAGGCGCGCCTTGCGGGCGGTGACGATGGCAATTTCCGACATGGCGAAGACGCCATTGAGCAAAATCAATCCAAGCAGGATCAATATTTCCATACTGCGACAGCACTCCTGATAGAAAAGGTCGCTGGCAGTGTAATGAATTTGCGGGCGATGCGCTTGTGAAAGCAGGGGATCTGGCTCGTGAATTTTTGAATTTTCTGGGAGGCACGGCCAAAAGAAAGGGCTGATTGGCTCCGTTTTACCGGGACAGGGCGGACGGTGCGAAACATTGTCCCCATTCACCGGCGGGCGGCCCATAAAAAAGCCCCCGATTGACGGGGGCTCTTGCATGGCATGGGCGTCGTTTAGAGGGCGGCGATCTCGGCCTGCTGGGCTTCCAGCTTGACCAGCTGGAGACGGTAGTCTTCCAGCTTCTCGCGCTCCTTGGCGATGACGGCATCCGGCGCCTTGGCCACGAAGGCCTCGTTGCCGAGCTTGCCTTCGATGCGGGCACACTCGCCGGTGAGCCTGGTGAGCTCTTTGGCCAGACGGGCCAGCTCGGCCTCCTTGTCGATGAGGCCCGCCATGGAGATCATCAGCTCGGTGGCGCCGATCAGCTTCTTCACCGACAACGGCGCGGTTTCACCGTCCGCCAGCACGCGGATGGACTCCAGACGGGCCAGTGACTTGAGGAAGGCCTCGTTGTCCCGGGCACGCTCGGCGTCCTTGGCGTCGCATTTGAGCAGCACGTTCAGCCCCACGCTCGGTGCCACGTTCATCTCGGCGCGGATGTTGCGGATGCTGACGATGAACTCCTTCACCCACTCCTGATCCGCCATGGCGGTCTCGTCCAGCTTGGCGCCGTCGAACTCCGGGAAGGCCTGCAGCATGATGGTGTCTGCATGCACGCCCGCCAGCGGGGCCACCGACTTCCAGATGGTTTCGGTGATGAAGGGGATGATGGGGTGCGCCAGGCGCAGCAGGGTTTCCAGCACGTTCACCAGAGTGTGGCGGGTGGCGCGCTGTTCGGCTTCCGAGCCCTTGCCCAGCACCGGCTTGGTCAGCTCCAGATACCAGTCGCAGAACTGGTTCCAGATAAATTCGTACAAGATGCCGGCCGCCATGTCGAAGCGGTAGGTATCGAGGGCGGTGCGGAAGTCACGGATGGCGACCTGCAGCTGGGACTGGATCCAGCGATCCGCCAGGCTGAACTGCATCTCGCCGCCATTCAGGCCACAATCCTGCTCTTCGGTGTTCATCAGCACGTAGCGGGAGGCGTTCCACAGCTTGTTGCAGAAGTTGTTGTAGCCATCCAGGCGCTTCATGTCCCAGTTGATGTCACGACCGGTGGAGGCCAGCGCCGCCAGGGTGAAGCGCAGGGCGTCGGTGCCGTGCGCGTCGATCCCTTCCGGGAACTGCTTGGCGGTACGCTTGGCGATCTTCTCGGCCATCTGCGGCTGCATCATGTTGCCGGTGCGCTTCTCCAGCAGGTCCGGCAGAGAGATGCCGTCGATCATGTCGAGGGGATCCAGCACGTTGCCCTTGGACTTGGACATCTTCTGGCCCTCTTCATCCCGGATGAGGCCGGTGATGTAGACGGTCTTGAACGGGACTTGCGGGGTGCCGTCCTCGTCCTTGATGAAGTGCATGGTCATCATGATCATCCGGGCAATCCAGAAGAAGATGATGTCAAAGCCGCTCATCAGCACGTCGGTGGGGTGGAAGGTCTTGAGCGCCTCGGTGTTGTTCGGCCAGCCCAGGGTGGAGAAGGTCCACAGGGCGGAGCTGAACCAGGTGTCCAGCACGTCTTCGTCCTGACGCAGCACGGTCACGGACGGGATGTTGTGCTTGGCGCGCACCTCGGCCTCGTCGCGCCCGACGTAGACCTTGCCGGCCTCGTCATACCAGGCCGGGATGCGGTGACCCCACCACAGCTGACGGGAGACGCACCAGTCCTGAATGTCGCGCATCCAGGAGAAGTACATGTTCTCGTACTGCTTGGGCACGAACTGGATACGGCCATCTTCCACCGCCTCGATGGCAGTCTTGGCCATGGGGGCCACGCGCACGTACCACTGGTCGGTCAGCATGGGCTCGATGGGCACGCCACCGCGATCGCCGTAGGGCTGTTGCAGCACGTGATCCTTGGTCTCGGCCAAGAGGCCCAGTTCGTCCAGCTTGGCCAGGATGGCCTTGCGGGCGGCGAAGCGCTCGAGACCGGCGAACTCGCTCGGCAAAGCGGCGTCATAGGCGGTGCTCGGGTTGCCGTTGCTGTCGACCACTTCGGCCTCGGTACGCACGTGGGCGTCCAGGGTGAAGATGTTGATCATCGGCAGGTTGTGGCGCTTGCCGACTTCGTTGTCGTTGAAGTCGTGAGCCGGGGTGATCTTCACGCAGCCGGTGCCCTTCTCCATGTCGGCGTGTTCATCGGCGACGATGGGGATCAGACGGTTGGTCAGCGGCAGCAGGATGTGCTGGCCGATCAGGGCTTTATAGCGCGGATCTTCCGGGTTCACGGCGACGGCGGTGTCACCCAGCATGGTCTCCGGGCGGGTGGTGGCGACGATCAGGTGATCCTGACCTTCGGCGGTCTTGGCACCGTTCGCCAGCGGGTAGCGCAGGTGCCACATGTGGCCCTTGATCTCGCGGTTTTCTACTTCCAGATCGGAGATGGCGGTGTTGAGCTTGGGATCCCAGTTCACCAGGCGCTTGCCACGGTACATCAGGCCATCTTCGTACAGGCGTACGAACACTTCCTGCACGGCGTCAGACAGACCCGGATCCATGGTGAAACGCTCGCGTTCCCAGTCCACGGAGTCGCCGAGACGGCGCATCTGGCGGGTGATGGTGCCACCGGACTCTTCCTTCCACTGCCAGATCTTGTCGATGAAGGCGTCGCGACCGTAGTCGTGACGGGTCTTGCCCTCTTCGGCGGCGATCTTGCGTTCCACCACCATCTGGGTGGCGATACCCGCGTGGTCACAGCCCGCCTGCCACAGGGTGTTCTTGCCCTGCATGCGGTTGTAGCGGATCAGGGTGTCCATCAGGGTCTGCTGGAAGGCGTGACCCATATGCAGGCTGCCGGTGACGTTCGGCGGCGGGATCATGATGCAGAAGGAGTCTTTGCTGGTGTCACCGTGGGGCTTGAAGTAACCCTGGGATTCCCAGTGCTGGTAGAGCGCCTGTTCGATGGCGTTGTGATTGAAGGTCTTTTCCATGGTCTCGCCGTATTCTGGATGGATGCTGGTGTGAATGGATTCGGGATCTGCGGGGGCGGCCGTCAGGGCTGCGCCGGATCCGGTGCGGCAGCGGGCTGATCCCTCATCTCGAGGGTATGGCCTGCCTGGCGATAGTGCTTGTAGCGCTCGCGGGCTTGCTGCTTTTGCGTTTCGTCAGTGGGGACAAAATCTACCACTTGAGCGAAGTGTCCTGCAAACAAAGGTGTCTGCTCGGTCAGGTTGATGAGACGGGCGTAGCGCCGCTTCGGCGGCTGATGACCAATCTCCACCGGGGCCTGCCCGGCTTCCCCCTGCAACTGATGGGGCACGAAGCGATCGGTTGGCAACTGCCAGAGCAGCTCATCCAGACGCTGGGCCTGGGTTTCGTCGCGGCACAGCAGGTAGATATGCCCCGCACTCCAGCCATCGGCTGCCAGTTGGCAGGCGAGACGTTCGCAGGCGCTGCCGCGTTCGTCATCCTGCTCGTTCATCAGGTAAAAGGTCACTTGGCTCATCAGGTCAGTCCCGTTTGGCTGTGACGGACAGCAGTTGGCCGTCTTCTGGGGGGCCGTGCGGTGCGCGGTTTCCCAATGTTCTCAATGAAACAAGGAAGAGGCGAGCCTCTTCCTTGTGATACCACTCTCCCGATGGGACATCTGAAGAGAAGGCTTATTCCTTGTCTTCGACGTCCGCCACCCCGGCCCGGTTGAGCAGGAACTGGGTCAGCAGGGGCACCGGACGACCGGTGGAGCCTTTCTCCTTGCCACTCTTCCAGGCGGTCCCGGCAATATCCAGGTGGGCCCAGTTGTACTTCTTGGTGAAGCGCGACAGGAAGGCGGCGGCGGTGATGGTGCCGGCCGGCCGACCGCCGATGTTGGCCATGTCGGCAAACGGGCTCTCCAGCTGCTCCTGATACTCCTCAAAGAGGGGCAGGCGCCAGGCGCGATCGCCCGCCTGTTCGGAGGCGTTCAGCAGCTCGTGGGCCAGGGGGTTGTGGTTTGCCAACAGGCCCGAAGTGTGGTGACCCAGGGCGATGATGCAGGCACCGGTCAGGGTGGCCACGTCGATGACGGTCTCGGGGTCGTAGCGGTCCACGTAGGTCAGGGCATCGCACAGCACCAGGCGCCCTTCCGCGTCGGTGTTGAGCACCTCGACGGTCTGGCCGGACATGGTGGTGAGGATGTCACCGGGACGATAGGCGTTGCCCCCCGGCATGTTCTCGCACCCCGCCAGCACGCCGATGACGTTGATGGGCAGTTGCAACTGGGCCAGGGCGTGCATGGTGCCGAGCACGGAGGCGGCGCCACCCATGTCGTACTTCATCTCGTCCATGCCGTCGGCCGGCTTGATGGAGATGCCGCCGGAGTCGAAGGTCAGCCCCTTGCCCACCAGCACCACGGGCTTGGCATCGCCGTTGCCCTTGTACTCGATGATGGCCATCATGGCTTCGTTCTCGGAGCCGCGGGCCACCGCCAGGTAGGAGTTCATGCCGAGTTCGGCCATCTCCTGCTCGCCGATCACCTTGGTGCTGATGTTGTCATAGGCATCCGCTAGACGACGGGCCTGGGAGGCGAGGTAGGCCGGGTTGCAGACGTTGGGCGGCATGTTCGCCACGTCACGGCAGACGCGCACCCCTTTCGCCACAGCCAGGCCGTGGGTGATGGCGCGCTCGCCTATGGTCAGTTCCCGACGGGTCGGCACGTTGAACACCAGCTTGCGCAGAGGGCGGCGTGGCTCGGCCTTGTTGGTCTTGAACTGATCGAAGCTGTAGAGGCCCGCCTTGGTGGTTTCCACCGCCTGACGCACCTTCCAGTAGGTATCACGGCCCTTGACGTGCAGCTCGGTCAGGAAGCAGACGGCTTCCATGGATCCGGTCTCGTTCAGGGTGGTGATGGTCTTGTTGATGATCTGCTTGTACTGGCGTTCGTCGAGTTCCCGCTCCTTGCCACAACCGACCAGCAGCACGCGCTCGCTGAGCACGCCCGGTACTTGATGCAGCAACAGCATCTGGCCTGGTTTGCCTTCCAGATCGCCGCGGCGCAGCAGCGAGCTGAGGTAGCCGTCGCTGATCTTGTCCAGTTGTTCGGCAACCGGAGAGAGACGGCGGGGTTCAAACACGCCGACCACCACGCAGGCACTGCGTTGCTTCTCAGGACTGCCACTCTTTACACTGAACTCCATGGAATCTCCTACATCCTAAAGACAAAAGGCACCAATTATTGAATAATGCGGTGCTTGTTGGGGTATCAGAGGCGGAGCGAACAGCCACAGGCTCCGCAGTTCAAACTGGTAAAAATCCAATATAGGGCCCTATTTTTCAGGCATTCGACTAAAAACACAAGTTTACTTGGGAATGACTGTGATCGTTTTCCGATATTTGTTCAGGGAAACCCTGAAAACCCAGCTGGCGGTGTTATTCGTACTGCTGCTTATCTTCGTCAGCCAGCAATTCATCCAGATCATCGGTGACGCCGCCGATGGCGAGGTGCCGACGCGCCTGGTCTCCACCCTGCTGCTGCTCAACCTGCCCAACATGGCGTTGTTGATGCTGCCCATCAGCCTGTTTTTAGCCATTCTGTTTGCGCACGGCCGCCTGTATGCCGAAAGCGAGATGACGGTGATGCACGCGGTGGGCTTCAGCCACCGTTTCGTGATGCGCAGCGCCCTGGTGCTGGCCCTGCTGACCGCCGCCGTGGCGGCCTTCAATACCGGCTGGGTCGCCCCCCAGGCCAAGGAGCGCGAGTATCAGGTGATCGACGAGTTCAAGGCGGATCCCGGTATCTCCTTCCTGCAGGCGGGTCGCTTCATGGAGCTCGACAAGGGGCGGCTGGTCGCCTACATCCAGGATCTGAACGACAAGGGCTCCCAGCTGCAGAAAATCTTCGTGCTGCAGCGGGCCGAAGGCACCTCTCCCCCCTCCGTGGTGGTGGCGAGCGAAGGCCATGTGACCGCCGACAGCAACGGTCTGCAGTGGCTGACCCTGATCGATGGCTCCCGCTACGAGGGCCAGTTCACCGGCAAGAAGTTCCAGGTCTCCGAATTCAGCGAATACAGCCTGGTGATCCGCCAGCAGGAGATGGAGCGCTCCAACCGCAAGGCGGCGGCCAAGCCGACCATGGCGTTGCTGGGCACCCAGGACAATCAGCTGATGGCCGAGTTGCAGTGGCGCCTGTCGCTGCCGCTCTCCATCCTGGTGCTCACCTTCCTGGTGGTGCCCCTTGCCAGGGTCAACCCGCGTCAGGGCCGCTATGCCAAGCTGCTGCCCGCCATCTTGCTCTATCTCTCCTATTTCCTGCTGCTGAGCGCTGCCCGCTCGGCCATCGACAGCGGACGACTGCCCCATTGGCCCGGCATGTTCCTGGTGCCGCTGGCCTATCTGCTGCTGATCGGCCTGCCGCTCAACTTGCAGGGCACCAGCTGGTGGAACGGGGTGAAAGGCCACTTTTTCAAAGGCAAATCAGCATGATGCTGCAACATAGGAATTACTGCTGATGTTTGGCATTCTCGATAGATACATCGGCCGGGTCATCTTCATGTCGATCCTGCTGTGCGAGCTGACCCTGGTCGGGCTGGCGGCGCTCATCAAGTATGTGGAGCAGCTCAAGGCGGTCGGGGAGGGCAACTACGACATGCTCAACGCCCTCTATTTCGTGGTGCTCTCCATGCCGAAAGAGGCGGTGCTCTTCTTCCCGCTGGCGGCCCTGCTCGGCGGCCTCATCGGTCTCGGCCAGCTGGCGACCACCTCGGAGCTGGTGGTGATGCAGGCGGCGGGCCGCTCCAAGATCAGCATCGTCATGGCGGCGCTCAAGACGGCGATCCCGCTGATGTTGCTGGTGGGGCTGATGGGGGAGTACGTGGCCCCGGTCGCCAAGCGCATGGCCGATGACATCAAGGCGGGGGCCATGTCCGAAGGGCGATTGACGGTCTCGGCCTACGGGGTCTGGGCCCGGGATGGCAACAACTTCGTCAACATCAACGGGGTGCGCAATGATGGCGCCCTGACCGGCATCACCCTGTACCGGTTCACCCCGTCGCGCAACCTCATCGACGTGATCCAGGCGGAGGAGGGGGTGTTCGAGCAGCACCACTGGCTGCTCAAGCAGGTGCACATCACCCGCTTCGACGATCCCAAGCAGATCCAGGACGAGCAGCTTGCCCAGATGGCGTGGAGCTCTGAGCTGACCCCCAAACAGCTCGGGGTGGTCAGCGTCGACCCGGAAAACCTGCCCATCTCCGGGCTGCGGGATTACATCGGCTATCTGGATGCCAACAAGCAGGACGCCGGTCGTTACAAGCTGGAGATGTGGCGCAAGCTGCTGTCACCGCTATCGGTGGTCGCCATGATACTGCTCGCCTCCTCCTTCATCTTCGGTCCCCTGCGCTCGGTGAGCATGGGGGCGCGGATGCTGATGGGGATCATGACCGGCTTCGCCGTCTATGTGAGCGATCGGGTATTCGGCCCGGTGAGTCTGGTCTATGCGGTGCCTCCCATACTGGCGGCAGTGGCACCCAGCCTGCTGTTTGGCGGCATTTCCTTCTATATTCTGAGCCGCAAGCAGTAGCGACATGAGGTGGGAATGGGCTGTGGTGTCGGTTTATGCTGACCTCGCCTGCGCCCAGCCTGCAATATTCCGAGTCGTGTTTGCTGAATGCGGGACAGAAAAACAAAAGGACCCACAGGGTCCTTTTGTTTTGGCGTGCTGCAGCTTGTGTCGGCGCATCAAACAGCGAAAAGGGCCCGCCGGGCCCTTTTTGCTTGATAGACGCTGAGGGGGGATGACCCCTGCTTGCAGGCCAACCGCCTTATTTGTTCAGCTGATCCAGGTTGTCCTGCTTGCCGAGTACCACCACCTCGCACTCCGCCCAGATATCCTGGAAGGCGCGGGGCCGCTCCCGGTTGAACACGCACAGCAGGTTGCCGAGCCCGAAGGCAGCGGTGCCGAGCCGGATCAGGGCCTGGGTGATGCGGATGTTGCTGCCGTCCAGGTTCTGGATGCGCAGGCGCCAGGCACGCATGCCGATGGTCTGGCCGGCGCGGGTCCAGAACCAGGTGTAGAAACCGCAGATCACCAGGGCCAGCCAGGCGCTGTAGAGCGGGCTGGTCAGCAGCCAGGCCGCGTCCTTGCCCTCGGGCACGGTGGCCACGCCGGTGGCCAGCAGCAGGTAGGCGACCCCCATGCCGATGAAGCCCGCGATGATGAGCAAGGAGATGACCACCAGATAGTCATAGAGCAGGGCGCCCAGGCGGCGCAGCAAGCCAGCCGACGGGTACTTGTGCTGGGGCGGAGGTTGAAGAGGGGTGATTGTCTTGCGCTTGACCATGGTGTTTATCCCATTAATACGATGCGGGCATTCTATGTAACTGACCATGCATCGGCAAGGCGTTGAATAAATGAGCAAACAACAATGGGCGAGAGAAAAACACCTTGCATGCCCAAACGCCATTCGTATAATCCCTCGCAGTTGCCCGGGTGGCGAAATCGGTAGACGCAGCGGATTCAAAATCCGCCGTTGCAAGACGTGTCGGTTCGAGTCCGACCCCGGGCACCATATTACAGTTTCATGCCGTATCACGGCAGACCAGAAACCCGCATAGCGTAAGGCTTGCGGGTTTTTTGTTGTTTCTCGTCGTATCATAAAGCCTCATGACATCCCCCCATTATTGGGGGTATCTCTGGGGGTACAAATCCCAGTAGGGGTAAAAAGTACCCCCACCTGTCCGCTATCCCGCGCCATTCATGGCCTGTGAGGTAGTGGCTTATACCCCCAGCGTCTGCCATGTACCCCCAAGTTAAACGGGAGATACCCCCATGCCGCTATCCGATACCGCCGCCCGACAAGCCAAGTTCAATGGCAAACAGCAGAAGCTGTCTGATGAAAAGGGCCTCTTTTTGCTGATCACCTCGTCGGGGAAATACTGGCGCCTCAAGTTCCGCTTCGCTGGAAAGGAGAAGGTGCTGGCTCTGGGGGTCTACCCAGAGGTTTCCTTGAAAGAGGCGAGAGCTAAGCGAGAGGAGGCTCGCAGGCTGCTGGCAGAGGGTATCGACCCCAGTCTTGCCCGTAAGCAGAGCAAGGTAGCCAGCCGGCTCGCCAGCGAACACAGCTTTGAGGCCATAGCCAGGGAGTGGCACCAGAGTCAGTTAGCCCGCTGGAGCCCAGGTCATGCCAAACGGGTCATCGAGTCTTTGGAAGTGGATGCCTTTCCCGATCTGGGGTTGGTGCCGGTTGCTGAGCTGACAGCGCCCATCATGTTGGATGCTTTGCGCAAGGTTGAGGCAAGGGGAGCCACCGAGACAGCTGGACGGGTACTGCAGCGGATCAGCTCTGTCATGCGTTACTCCATCCAGACCGGGCGGGCCAACTACAACCCAGCCCAAGATCTGAAAGGGGCACTGAGAGCTACCAAGCAGGAACACCGGCCGGCGCTCCCGCGGGCTGAGCTGCCGGAGTTTTACCGGCGCTTGGCTGCTGAGCCATTGAACCCTGCAACCCGCCTAGCCTTCCACCTGCTGATGTTGACGATGACCCGCCCTGGTGAGGTGCGCTTTGCTCGTTGGGATGAGTTCGATATGGAGCGAGCCGAGTGGCGGATCCCGGCTGAGCGGATGAAGATGCGGGTACCCCATATCGTGCCCCTTTCCCGACAGGCCCTTGCTGTGCTTGAGGAGCTGCGCCAGATAACCGGACACCGTGAGCTGCTGTTCCCGAGCGAGCGGAAGCTGACTGACCCCATGAGCGAGAACACCCTGAGTTATGCCATGGGACGAATGGGCTATAAGGGGATTGCCACCCCACACGGCTTCCGGGCGCTGGCATCCACCACCCTCAACGAGGAGGGCTTTGATCCGGATGTCATTGAGCGCCAGCTTGCCCATGCTGAGCGCAACAAGGTGCGGGCGGCCTACCATAGGGCCGAGTACCTGGATGATCGCCGCAAGCTCTTGCAGTGGCTTGCTGACTTCTATGAGTCACAACAGGGCGGCAATGTTCGTCCGGTGAACTTCCACAGAGCAGGGTAAGAGGTAGGAGGGGGTGACACGCTAAGCGACTGCTTGACTCGTTATCACACCAGCGTTAGGATTTCCCCATCATGGCCCATTCTCTCGAGATTGGGCCTTTTTCATATCCAAACCCGGCCATCGTGCCGGGTTTTTGCGTTGGAGGATCCCAAGTCAAAATCAGCCCCATTCATCATCAAAGACTGCTTTATCCCTCTTAAGCCCGACCACTGTGTCGGGCTTTTTCATTTCAGGAGAGCTCACATGACAATACCGGAAACAGGATTTATTCGAGAGGCACAACTGGTGACCACGGCCAGCAAGGTAGGCCCACTGCCGTTCAGCAAGTCAACGCTGTGGAGGATGGTTGGTGAAGGCAAGTTCCCGAAGCCAATCAAGCTGGGAGCCCGGGTCACCGCCTGGCGCTGTGAAGAGGTTCACGAGTGGATCAACGCTCAAGGCCAAGCTGCGTAAGGAGGAGAAGATGCAAAAAGAAAAAGGCCGCACCGCGAACGGCACGACCCAGCTTGAGCAGGGTCAGCATATCACCAAGTACGAATTGGTCGCCACCCACCTACTGGAGCAGGGAGCCCAGGGTGTCAGCGCCTTATCTGGCCTGTCTGGGCTCCATGACCTCAACTTGCGCAACAGCATCGGCCTACTCCGTCGAAACCACGGGGTAGCTATCACCGATGCGTTCTTTGAGCACCAGCATAGCGGCGGCGGGACCACTCGCTTCAAGCGCTATTGGCTGGCCGACCGTGAGCAAGCCCATAAGCTGGTGGCTCTGATCAACCACTGGCGACACCAGCGCCAGGCGGCCCCACTGGCAGATGACTACGCCGCCACTCTGTGCGCTCGCACGCCGGCAGCCACTCCCCTCCCTCCCGCCGCCTAACCCCGAGGTATGCCATGAAAGAACAATATGGGCTCACTGCCCAGGGCGAAGCCTTGCCTCAAATCCAAGGGGTGGGCTTGTCCCACAACCTCCAACGGAGTACGATTCCTCTTGCAGCGGCCAAATCCGTTGCCGAGATTGGCGTCTCGAAATTAAAGCTGGAGCCGACCCACGCTCCTATTGCGTGGTTTTTTGTCGGTACTCGATCCTCATTTCTTGAGGCGCTGTTGGCCTACCCGGCCGACGGCCTCTACAGCGTTATGGCGGTTCGGGCGAGGGCCTCGAAAGGGGCGCTGGGTTCCTTCTTTACCAGTTACGCCAACCTTGTCCGGGCTGCCACCAGAAGATTGGCGTCTTCCTGTGGCAGTAACAAACTGCTAAAGAAGGAGGCTGCCATCATGGCTACTGTCCCCACCCCTGCTTTACCCAAAATCTTCACCTTCCTGATCCAACGCCCCAGCGCCTGTCGTCTCGCAGAGCTTCGGCGTATCCGCACTATCTCTGTCATCGCCAATACCGAGCACCAAGCCCGCGCTAACCTGCCTGGCTTGTCGCTGGTGTTTATGTCCCGCACCCCGAGCATGGGGGTGGTCGCATGAACCAATCCACCCCATCCCGCCTAGAGGCACTGCTCGAGCAGTTTGCCGACGCCCTGGAACAAACCGACCTATGCCGCCAAGAGCGGGCGCAGTTCAGCGCTTTGCTGGATGCCCTGCGCATTGAGGTTGGGCTCTGCCAGGAGGTGCTGGCATGAGTAATCGACTGATCAACACCCTGAATGGTCGCATGTGGCGTGAGCTATCACGTAATCCGCTGCGCCCCGCGGTACTGCGGGAACTCTTCAAGCGGGTGACCAAGGCCCAGAAACAACCAGGCGAGCGCAATGCAACAGGGGGTTGCCATGACTGAGTTAAATAAGCTGGTGGAGCAGTTAGCCCAGGCCTACCTGGCCGCCCGGGGCAATGTGTTTACTCACCTGGGGATCCAGCTTCCCCTTGCAGCTGAGTCACTGACGATGGCTATTCATAACAACATTGTGGGCACTCACCTCGAAAACGCTGGGGCGCAACAAGGACAGGCCGATGCCTTGCTCATGCTGCGGCACATGGTGGTGAACGGGACTCTGACCTCGTTGGGTGCCTTGGTGGTGGATCAGATGTATTGCGCCTTCTGCGCCGATGTTCACCAGATGCTGGAAGAAGGAAAGGACCCCGTGGTTGAACTGGCAAGCGAGAGCAAGCGGAGGGCGATGCAATGACAGCACTACATCAAGGGGCTGCAGGCCCCGGTCATCAAAACAGCCCACCATCCCGGGCCGGCACTTTTCTCAAGTTTGCGGACCTGGATGATCTACAGGTGGTCGTGATCCACACCGGTGAGCAAGCCAGCAGGGATGCCGGCATCAGGGCTACCCTGCAGCGCGCCCACAACGAGGCGGTGGCCACAGACAACCCGATTGATCCGGAGAGCGAACCAGAACAGGCGCTGTATGTGGGGCCTGCTCAGTTGGATGAAGGCGCCAGGCTCTACAAGATGGCCGATCGGGATGCCACCAAGCGAGTCATCGTTCACCAGTTCGGCAACCTGGCCCCCGAGAAGGCCAAGCGGCTGATCGTGGCTCTGCGCAAGCAAGCCCCTAAGGCCGAGCTCTACCGCGGTAACCCGGGCCAGAATGCCGAGCCCTGGCAGCTGGTGGATGTGGTGGCCTTCGAGCAGACACTGGCGGAAGACACCCAATCGGACGAGGCACCCTGGTCAGACAATGTGGCTCCGCTCCATCTGGTGAAAGGCAACCCAGAGGAAGGGCCAGAGCTGCCAGCAGGGTTTGTGGTGCGGGGCTCGCGTCTGTGTGCCCTGACCACAGTGGGCCGGGGTGAGGATGCCCGGCAAGAGTGGATCCCCATCGCCAGTCCCGTCCATGTGCTGGCTGAAACCGCTGACGAGCAAGGCCGCGGCTACGGCCGCTTGTTGGAATGGCGAGACAGTGCCGGGCGGACGCGCCAATGGGCCATGCCGGTGCGCGCCCTGGTCCCACGCAACGGTGAAGAAGTGTTTGCCGCGCTGCTGGATGCGGGGTTGCCCTTCATCGAGCTAAGTCATAAGCGCAGGCTGTCGGCCTACCTGATGAGCTGCCAGCCCAAGCGGCGGATCACCTGTGTCGAGCGCACAGGGTGGCATGGGCATGCCTATGTGCTGCCCGGTGGGTCCATTGGGCCAGATGCTGAGGGGGTCATCCTGCAGACCGCCGGCTACACCGCCAGCGACTTTACCGAGCGCGGTACCCTGGCCGGCTGGCAACAGGGGGTTGCAGGGCTGGCTGTGGGCAACTCCCGCCTCTGCTTTGCGCTGTCACTCGCCTTTGCGGCTCCCTTGCTCTCCTTGGTAGGCATGGAGGGCGGTGGCTTCCACCTCAAGGGTGAGAGTACCGACGGCAAAACCACGGTGATGAAAGCGGCCGCCAGTGTCTATGGGTCCCCGGATCGGTATTCCCAGACCTGGCGGGCCACCGGTAACGCCATTGAGGGGATTGCCAGCCGGCGTAATGATGCTCTGCTCTGTCTGGATGAACTGGGCGAGTTGGATGGCCGGGAGGCAGGGCAGACCGCCTACATGCTGGCCAACGGTCAAGGCAAGGGCCGTAGTAAGCAGGATGGGGAGCTCAGAGAGCGCAAGGCCTGGCGGTTGCTGTTCCTCTCCACCGGTGAGCTGAGCCTCGAGGACCATGCCGCCAGTGCCGGGAAGAGTACCCAGGCCGGGATGGAGGTGCGGACAATCCAGATCCCCAGCGATACCGGGCACCATGGCGCCTTTGAGTGGCTGCATGGCATGGATGGAGGCCGCAGCTTTGCCGACACCCTGAAAGCCAACACAGAAGCACATCACGGCATCGCTTTTCGCACCTATGCCCATGCCCTGACTCAGACCATGGATGAGCAGAGAGAGCGGCTGAGGGCCGAGATTAAGCAATTGGCAGCCGAGCTGACTCCCAAGGGCGCGGGTAATCAGGTTGGCCGAGCTATCAACCGGTTTGCGCTGGTGGCCGCAGCCGGGGAGCTGGCCACCCGATTGGGGGTGACCGGCTGGCCAGAGGGGGAAGCCATCAGAGCGGTGAGGGTCTGCCTCAAGGCTTGGCTGGCAGAACGGGGGCACTTGGGCAACCAGGAGGACGCTGCCACCTTGATGCAGGTACGTGGATTTGTCTTTGCCCACCAGTTCACACGCTTTGCCGACTGGTTCGACTCTAGCCATCGTCCTGCCAACATGGTGGGCTTTCGCAAGGTGGAGTCGGATGGGGTGAGCTTCTTTGTGCTGCCCCAGGGCTGGCTTGAGATCACCAAGGGGCGAGATCCCAAGCGAGCGGCCATCTTGTGCCTTGAGGCTGGCTATCTGCTGACAGGCAAAGACAGGAAGCGGCTACAGCGACAAGTCAGATTGCCCGGCATGGGGAAAGGGATGAGGGTCTATGTGCTGGGTGAGCGGGTACTGGGTGATGAGGGGGATGGCATGGAGGATGAATAACCTCAGCCAACAGGAACCAGAGGGCCACCGAGTGTGGCCCTTGCCTTTTCTGCCTCATGCGCGCGCGTGAAAGAAGAAACAAAAATGGTGGCTACAGTGGCTACACCATAACAAAACACCTCTGTAGGCCTTATGTATCAAGGGATAGAGGTGTAGCCACTAGGCTGATTTTTAGTGGCTACACATTGGCTACAGTGGCTACAAAAGGGGGCTGTAGCCACCGAGTAAGAGGTGTGTAGCCACCTGTAGCCACCACCTTTTTGGGTAGTGGCTACACGACAAACCCAGCAATGGCGCGGCCTAGAAGGGAGTTGTAGCCGCGTAGCCACTGTAGCCACCGTTTTTTTCATATATAGAGTGCAGACGGCCGATCGAGATCACACTTTTACTGCAACAGGGGGGTTGCCTTGAGATTGACCAACAAACAACGAGAGCTGGTGCTCGAACTGCGCCGCCGTCATTCACTGAGTGAGGTTGCCGAGATAGCCGGCCTGCCATTGGGTACCGTGAAGTCCATCATCAGCCGGTCGGGGCTGTTTGCCGATAATCCAAGGCACCGGGCCATGTTCACCTTGCCTCCACGGCAAAGCAGCAGGGAGACCTTGCCGACAGTTCCAGAGTTGCCACCCCAGCTGGTGGTGACAGGAGACAAGGAAATCGATGCCCTGCTCTGGTTACGCCAGGTGATAGAGACTGGTGACCCGGGCCGTATTGAACAAGCCAAGGAAGCTGCAGGGCGGATAACCACCCCACTCGAGGAGCTGGAGACACGTTACGGTAAGTGGCTGGTGGCCAGCGCCGGGCATATCATGGCGGGACTTGGCAGCATCGGCTTTGCCAACCTGGATGGCCTGGCAGAGCGTGCCATCGAACGACGAGCCAAGGAAGCCGAGGCGGTCGGGCGCTTCGGGGATGAACTGTGGGATGACACACCGGCGGAGGTATTTTGCCTGGAGAGCCTGCGAACAGTTGAGCGAGTGAAATGGGACTACCCGCCGGAACAGGTGGCCGATCGGTTCAAGGCGCTACCCGAACTGATGCCACACACCCTGAGCGACTGCCTTCACGAGCTGGCCTACTGGAATGACCTTCACTACTTGCGAAAAGCCTGTGATACCAGTGGAGATTACGAGCACCGCATGGAGTCGTCTGCCCGAGACTGGTTCATCTTCGGCTTGTTGGCAGAGCTACGGCCGCGGACCCGGGAAGAAGCCAAGGACACCCTCCGCTACCTGATGATCAGCGAGCGCCAAGATATGCCAGAGGCGGACCGGATCTTGGAAAACCTCGTCAGCTAGTGTGGACTAGTGATGCCTGGGTTCCATGTCGTCCCAAGGAGTTTCTATTCGTATTCTTAATGAGTCCAAGATCAACCAAATCTGGCTGATTCTATGAGATGATTTTAACTATTACTGCCCTGTATACGGAAATCGCTCATGACCGCCCTCTACACGGCCCAATCTCTAACCGACTTTCTCACCGCAATGGGGTTAGAGCAGTCAGTAATCGAAGTGCAGTGCCAACGTCTGCCAAGGCTAACCCTAGCTGCTGGTCAGATACTACAGCCCCAAGGGACCAACCAAGAAGCCGCGTTTTACATCGAGCGTGGTATGGCCCGGGCTTGTCACTACAGCCAGGATGGGCAGGAACGCTGCAAGGAGTTCTATTTCGAGGGTGAGCTCTGCCTACTTTATGACAGCTGGCTGAACGGAGAGCCCGCCGGTTACCAGCTGGAGGCGCTGACCACATTGCAGGTGGTGCGGTTACCCCTCGCCCTGCTGGGTGAGCCCACTTGGCAACCCGTCTGCCTGGCACTATTACGCCAGCAACTGGGCTACAAGGAACGTAAGGAAGCCTTCCTACTACTGCATTCCCCTGAGCAGCGCTACCTCGAACTGTGCCGCATTTTCCCCCATTGGCCCGAACGGCTCAGCCAGGTTCAGCTCGCCAACTACATAGGAATAAGCCCGGTCAGCTTGTCACGGATCCGCCGGCGCATTAACAGGGGTTAATGTCGTGGCAACAAACTCCCTCCATGCTGCTTCCTCTCAAAGGGATGGAGTATTGGTTAATGTCGTTGTTTATGTGGTCCCAGCTGGTGGTGAGCCTGGCCTTGATACTGGACTTACTGTCATTCCAGCTGAAAAGGCGCAAAGGGATCCTGGCCTGCTTAGCAGCATCCTGTGCCTTCAATGCGGGTCATTTCGCGCTGCTCGGGCAGTGGTCGGCAGCCAGCCTACTGGGGCTGGCGAGCCTACGCTTCCTAGCCAGTATGTACGTGATACACCGCGATATGATGTGGAGCTTCATGGGATTGTCTTGCGCGGTTGTGATGAATACCTATAGGGGACCGCTGGATCTACTCGGACTGCTTGCCAGCATGCTGCAAACCCGAGCAGCCTTTTGCCCAAGTGATCGCCAATTAAGACACTGGATGCTGCTCGGCACGCTTTGCTGGCTAGTTAACAACTTTCTGATTGGCTCTCCTGTGGCAGCACTGATGGAAGGGTTGTTTCTCGTCAGCAACCTAATCGGCTATTACCGTCACTACTGGAGCAAGGAGCCATCAATTTAACCGGTTACCTCATGAACTAGAACGAGCTCACAATATGAACTCTCAGCCATTCGCTTTGCTATTCTTACAACCCAAAGATTAGCAATATGAGGGTATTGTCTGCCGAATCAGATATGCTCCCTGCTACCACCTGGTGGGCTCTGTTCATGCGGCGCCATTCCCTGGCCATTAGCTGTGCTCACCAGGTGGCTCTCTGAATCGGCTGTGGCGTGGTATCCCTGACATGGTCGGGAATACCACGCCATATGCTGTCTATCCCTAATCACTCCATGTTTTCTTTAAATCCCACTTCGATGTTAGCGCCATCATTTGAGACGCTTTCCACTTACATCGATAACCCGCTCACCATCTTCCTTGGTGAACGCCCCTTGCTGCGGAGTCGGCAGGATATCCAGCACCATTTCTGACGGCCGGCAGAGCCTGGTACCGAGCGGGCTCACGACGATGGGGCGGTTGATGAGGATGGGATGGGCCAGCATGGCGTCGATCAACTCGTCATCGCTGAAGTGGCCCTCGGCCAGCCCCAGCGCCTCATAAGGTGGCACGTTCATGCGCAGCAGTTCGCGTACCGGCATCCCCATGGCGGCGATCAAGGCTACCAGTTCACTCCGTGAAGGCGGGGTCTCCAGATAGTGGATAACGGTGGGCTCGATACCCGCATTGCGGATCAGCGCCAGAGTATTGCGTGACGTACCGCAATCCGGGTTGTGATAGATGGTGATTGCACTCATTACGGTTCTCTCGTGACTCAAGTGGACAAAACGGGCTATGAGCGGATGCCAGCTTCATACCAGGGCTTGCTGGCGTTAACGATACGCACCACCAACAGCATGACGGGCACCTCGATCAGCACCCCAACGACGGTGGCCAGCGCCGCGCCGGAGTGGAAGCCGAACAGGCTGATGGCGGCAGCCACCGCCAGCTCGAAGAAATTGGAGGCTCCGATCAGGGCGGAGGGGCAGGCGACCGAGTGCTTCTCCCCCACCTTGCGGTTTAACCAATAAGCGAGCCCCGAGTTGAACAGCACCTGGATCAGGATAGGCACTGCCAGTAAGGCGATCACCAGCGGCTGCTCTATGATGGCATTACCCTGGAAGGCGAACAGCAACACCAGGGTGACCAGCAAGGCGGCCACTGACCAAGGCTGAATACGTGCCATGGCGTTATCGAAGCTTGCCTGACCTCTGCGCAGCAGGGCGTTGCGCAGCACCTGGGCGATGATGACCGGGATGACGATGTAGAGCACCACAGAGGTCAGCAGGGTATCCCAAGGCACCACAATGCTAGAAACACCGAGCAACAGTGCCACCAACGGGGCAAAGGCAAAGACCATAATGAGGTCGTTCACCGCTACCTGGGAGAGGGTGAAATAGGGATCACCGTTGGTGAGGCGGCTCCAGACAAACACCATAGCAGTACAGGGGGCGGCGGCCAGCAGGATGAGGCCCGCTATATAGCTATCGAGCTGATCGGCAGGCAACCAGTCGGCAAACAGACCCCGGATAAACAACCAACCCAAGAAGGCCATGGAGAAGGGTTTGACCAGCCAGTTGATGAAAAGAGTGACTCCGATCCCCTTCATATGCTCCCTCACCTGATGGAGCGCTCCGAAATCTATCTTGAGCAGCATGGGGATGATCATTACCCAAATCAGCAGTCCTACCGGCAAGTTGACCTTGGCCACTTCCATGGCACCGATAGCCTTGAACAATTCAGGTAACCCCTGGCCGAGCCCGATCCCCACCAAGATACAGATCGCCACCCAGGCGGTCAGATAACGCTCGAAAAAGCCGATGGCCGGCGTGGCCTTCGCATCACATACAGCAGACATTTGAACTCCGGTGATAAACACGTGTGGTGAAAAGGGTTATGCCTTGGCGCAACAGGACTGCTCAAGCTGAGTAGAGGGGTTGATACAGCCAATGCCACAGGCTTCCGGGTGGCCTGCACAGCATTCCTCAGTGAGATAGCCAATAAGCTCAACCATCAGGGAAATGTTGGCGCGATAACGCAAGAATCTACCTTCCTGTGTCACTGACAACAGGCCGGCATACATCATCGCTTTGAGATGAAATGACAGGGTATTGGCTGCAAGACCCAAGTTGTTGGCTAACTCTCCAGCTACCATTCCATCAGGCCCAGCCTTTACCAGTAAACGCCAGGCATCCAATCGGACTCCTGATGAAAGGGATTCAAATACTTTTGTAGCAGCATCTTTGTTCATCGTGTGGCCCTCAAACCATTACATAGTTCAATACTACAAGAATAGTTGAAATGATTATAGGTCATAGCATCAAATCTAAATTGCATGGGTTGCCCACGCCCCGAGTTGAGACCGATGGCAGATTGTGCAAATTGCGCACTGAAACTGCGCAAAAACGAAATGCAACGGGTGGTTCAGTATGAGAGGATCCTGGTGTGACAAGGCTTGGAGAGAAGGTGGAAGGCTTAGAGATTGCGCAATTGCGCAGTTCTGCGCAAAACGAAATACATCGGCGCGAAGTAGAACACCGTGAGTATGAAACCAGTGAAGGGTGGGCATATAGGGAACTGACCTCTACCCAGAGGCTCTTGGTGTTGCCGATGATCTGACCCGACATTTCGGCAGGGCAGACCGGTACGCCGGTGACCAAATCTAGGGGGCGTTTACCTGGATGGCCCGGCCCCTCACCGCACCCTGTATAGGGGTAATTTCCCCGGGACAGGGAAGGGGCTTGCCCCTGAGATATCCCGCACTGATTCGAGGAGGCAGCAACCACTGCCACTGATGTGGGGGTGTTTTTGGGGGTATAAGTAAAATCCACATCCAGATTTTTCCTTTAAAATCATACTAATAAATTCACAATTCGATAGAGACCCCGGCACCATACAGATTCATGACAAAAGGCCATCCTCACGGATGGCCTTTTGTTTTTCTGGGTTTGCAGAGGCTTCAGTCGATGTTCTGGGCGATGCGCCACAGCACGCCGGACGGGTCATACAGACAGAAATCCTGCATTCGCCAGGGCTGGGTGACGATCTCGGTGACCCTGACGCCGTAGCGGGCGGCGACCCCGCTGGCATTGACGTGGGCCCACCAGGCCGCCACATCTTCCACCAGGATGTGCATCATGAAATGCTCGGCCAGCTGCTCGTGGCAATGATCCTGCAGCAGGAAGCTCACCTCCCCGAAATGGAAATAGGCGACCCCGCCGCCATCCGAGGCCAGGGTGAAGCCGAGATCCTGATAGAACTGTTTGGACAGGGCGAAGTCGCGGGCAGGCACGAAGGCCTTGATTTCGGTGATGTTAAGGTTGCTCATGAGGCCCTCTGGCGGTGATGGAGCGAGTGATGCGGGGTCGCGTGGTAACGTGCAGCCAGTATCACCCGGAATATCCGGGGCTCGCCAGCCCTGACTGCCGGGGTCACCCGTCTGGGCAGAGCGCGATCGCCATGCCCGGGTCGCACGGCATCGCCACCGACCTCCGGATCGAATGCCGGGATCCTCTCCTCGCAGCCAAGTTCACGTCCTGTATGGCCGCCATGCCCCGGATCCGGGCCATCACATCATTCGATTCGTTAATGAAAACAGGCAATCCATTTATTTTATAAATGCCACCAGGCGGCGGGTTCCCCAGCATCACGGCTCTTGCCCGGGGCCGGGAGGCATTGCCCGGCGATGGGTCGGCGGCCTGAGGCGGCTTTTCTTCTTTATCTCTCTTCATATGGCGATATGGCGTCGCCACTGGTGGCGCTGGTGGCGCTGGTGGGGGCTGATCTCTTCTATCTCCCCGCCACATTCGGTCACCCTGTTTGCGCGGGCATCGCGCGGCATGTGGCGTGTCAGCCGGGGTGGAGGACGTCCCAGCGCCTCGATGCCTGATGCCTCGATGCTCCAATGCCCCGGCCCAGATAGAACGGCGCGCCTGCGGTTAGGCGCTGACATCCCGTCCCATCTTGGTGCGACCTGCGGCGGCTGCACAGCAGGAGTGCGATCTCCTTCTCCTTGATGGTCAGGCTGCGCCATCATGGTGCATTGCGCATCGCCAGTCACCTCAACGCATTGAAATATATGAATTATATTTTTTGGCCTGCTTTATGCTTTAAAAGATTCATGTCGCCATGATGATCCCGACGGGATCGGCAGAGGGGCAATACCGGTTTGACGATGTGAGTAAATAGCCGAGTGTGACATTCATATCAGGACATGGACCCGGCCAGGTGCCGGGACGACAAGGAGAGGGCTGTATGTTCAAGAGACTCGTAATGACTGGCCTGCTGGCGCTGGGCGCCACCATGGCCACCCCAGGTTGGGCCGAAGAAGTGGCCGTGCAGGCGGCGACCGTCACCATCAACAAGGGAGACAATACCTGGCTGATGGTGGCCGCGGCCCTGGTGATCCTGATGTCGATCCCCGGGCTTGCCCTGTTCTACGGTGGCCTGGTGCGCGCCAAGAATATGCTGAGCGTGCTGATGCAGGTGTTCACCCTGTTCTGCCTCATCACCGTGCTCTGGGTGGTCTATGGCTACTCCCTGGCCTTCACCGAAGGGGGCGCCTTCTACGGCTCCTTCGACAAGGTGCTGCTGATGGGGATCACCCCTGATTCCATCGGTGCCACCTTCAGCAAGGGCGTGGGGATCAGCGAGTTCATCTTCGTGGTGTTCCAGGGGGCCTTCGCGGCCATCACCTGCGGCCTCATCGTCGGTGGCTTTGCCGAGCGGATGAAGTTCTCGGCGGTGCTGCTGTTCGCGGTGATCTGGTTCACCTTCGCCTACATCCCGATGGCGCACATGGTGTGGTACTGGGCCGGTCCCGATGCCTATACCGATGCCGCCGCGGCCGAAGCGGCCGGTGCCACTGCCGGTTATCTGTTCCAGCATGGCGCCCTCGACTTTGCCGGCGGTACCGTGGTGCACATCAACGCGGCGGTGGCCGGTCTGGTGGGGGCCTTCATGGCGGGCAAGCGGGTGGGCTACGGCCGTGATCCCATGACGCCTCACAGCCTGACCATGACCATGATAGGTGCCGCCCTGCTCTGGTTCGGCTGGTTCGGCTTCAACGCGGGCTCTGCGCTGGAAGCGAGCGGCACGGCTGCCCTGGCCCTGATCAATACCTGGGTGGCGCCGGCGGCGGCGGCTCTTTCCTGGACCTTCGCCGAATGGCTGATGAAGGGTCGTCCCTCCCTGCTGGGGGCGGTATCGGGTGCGGTGGCCGGTCTGGTCGCCATCACCCCGGCGGCCGGTTTCGTCGGTGTCGGTGGTGGCCTCATCATCGGCCTGCTGAGCGGGGTCGCCGGTCTGTGGGGCGTACACGGTCTCAAGCGTCTGCTGGGGGCCGATGACAGCCTGGATGTGTTCGGCCTGCACGGGGTGTGCGGGATCCTGGGTGCGGTGCTGACCGGGGTGTTTGCCAGCCCGGATCTGGGCGGTACCGGGGTGTGGGACTATGTGACCAACCAGGTCGCCGAAGGCTACTCCATCCTGGCGCAGGTCAAGGTGCAGGTCATCGGGGTGCTGGTGACGGTCGCCTGGACCGCCGTGGTCTCTGTCGTGGCCTACAAGCTGGTGGACCTGCTGGTGGGTCTGCGAGTGAAGGAAGACGCCGAGCGCGAAGGGCTGGATGTGACCAGCCATGGCGAGAAAGCGTACAGTTTGTAATAGAAGTTCCCATTGAGAAGTTTGCCGCCGGGCTCTGTCCGGCGGCTTTTTTATTGTCTGGCTGCTGGGTCGGGCCGTCGCCTCGATAAGGTTCCATCCTATCTTCCCCAAGCAGGTCTGAGCGGCTTGCCCTTCCCTGTGCCCGTAGTGAGGTCGTCTGCGAGTCGGCGTGTTTTTATGCCTGCATTTTGTGTGGATCTCCGCTAAACTCTGCCACCCTTTATTCGGGGTAGCCGGGCTTGCCCTGCTTTCATCCTTCTTTATTCATGCCTTCGGAGCCGCTCATGCCGTTAGTGGGACACCAACATCAGATCGATATTCTGGAACTGACCGACAAAGGGGATGGCAAGGGACGCCTGTTCGATCGCCCCCTGTTTGTCGAAGGGTTGCTGCCCGGTGAGCAGGCGTTGGTGGAGCTTTCCGAAGTCAAACCCAACTATCTGCACGGCAAGCTGGTGGCACTGACCCAGCCGTCCGTCGATCGGGTACCGGATTTCTGCCCCAACACCGAATGCGGTGGCTGCCAGGTGCGCCCCCTTGCCTATCCGGCGCAGCTCACTCTCAAGCAATCCTTGGTGGAGAGTGCGCTGGCACAGGCCGGACTGGTGACCCGGGTCAACCCCATCCTCGGCATGGACAGCCCGTTTGCCTATCGCAACAAGGCGCAGTATGCGGTGCGCGGCACAGAGGCTGGCGCCGAGCTTGGCTTCTATCGCAAGCACTCCCATGATCTCATCACCGCCGACGACTGCGCGGTGCAGGACGCCTTGCACGTGGAACTCAACGCCCGCCTGCGCCACTGGATGCGCGAGCACGAGATCCAGGCTTATGACGAGGTGAACCACAGCGGCTGCGTGCGCAACCTGATGACCCGCAAGGGCTTCAAGAGCGGCGAGCTGATGGTGGTACTGGTCACTCTGGGGGAGACCCTGCCGTTTGAAGCCGAGCTGCTGGCCGCCCTGAGCGATCTGCCCATTACCACCCTGGTGCAGAACATCAACGATGAGCGGACCAACCGTATCCTCGGGGATCGCAACCGGGTGCTGCTGGGGGAAGGGGTGATCCGCGACCAGATCCACGAACTCGCGTTCGAGATCTCGCCTCTCTCCTTCTTCCAGAACAACCCGAGCCAGACCGACGTGCTCTACTCCAAGGCTCTGGAGTACTGCGAGCTGACCGGTAGCGAGACGGTGTTCGACATCTACTGCGGCATCGGCACCATCTCCCTGTTCCTGGCGAACAAGGCGGCCCGGGTGGTGGGGATCGAGTCGGTGGAGAGCGCCATCAACGACGCCCGCCGCAACGCGGCCCTGAACGGCATCGAGCATACCGAGTTCCACGTGGGCAAAGCCGAGCAACTGATGCCCGAGCTGCACACCCAGGGGGTGAGCGCCGACGTGGTGGTGATGGATCCGCCCCGTAAAGGCTGCGACAAGGCGGTGCTGCAGACCCTGGTCGCCATGGCGCCGCGCCGGCTGGTCTATGTCTCCTGCAACCCGCAGACCCTGGCCCGGGATCTGGCCTGGCTGGTCAAACAGGGCTTCGTGCTGGACGAGGTGCAGCCGGTGGACATGTTCCCCCACTCCATGCATGTCGAAGCTGTGGCTCGCCTGAGCCTGCCTGCCAAGGCGTGAATTGAATTAGCCAGATAGCCCTGATAAAAACGACTCCTAATGGAGTCGTTTTTTTATGACCGCGACAAGGTAGCAGGGAAGGAGCAAGCAGGGATGAGCGTTCGTCTGGCAGGAGTGGAAGATGTCGCCGCACTGGATCGCTTCTTCCGGCAACTGGACGGGGAGACCCGCTTCATGCTCTATGAGGCGGGGGAGCGGCCCTCGGATATCGAGGGACAGCGCCAGCGTCTGGCGACCATGGCAGCCAGCCCCAATCAGCGCATGTGGCTGCTGGAGCTGGCCGGTGAGGTCCAGGGCTTTGCCGTCCTGCTGGGAGGGAACCTGCAGCGCAATCGTCACTGTGCACTGGTGGTGATGGGGTTGCGATCTGGTGCGCGTGGCCAGGGTTGGGGAGAGCGCTTGCTGCGCACCCTCATTGCAGCCGCCAGCGACCTTGGGGTCAGCCGGCTGGAATTGGGGGTCATGGCCCATAACGAGGTGGCCCACTCTCTCTACCGCAAGTGCGGTTTCATGGATGAGGGGGGGCGGCGGCAGGCGTATCGACTGGACGAGGGTTATGTCGACGAGATCAGCATGAGCCTGCTGTTGCCGTCCAGTGCCCCATGACGCCGTTGGCCCGATGGTGCTGGATGGGCAAGCCGCAATGGGGCAGCGTATCGACTGGTCCGATAAGAAGAGGAGAACGTTGATGAAGGGTATCTTGTTACGCTGGTTGGCCCGTTACGATGCCTGGTGCCAGGAGTGGGGACTCACTCCCGAGAACCGGCGCTGCTGCGTGCCGGTACGCCGGGAAGGGGAGGAGCCTCGGGAGGCTGCCACGGCGGAGGCCCCCTCATCCCTCACTGAAAGTTGCGAGTCACGGCGCCGGTGATGCTGTTGTAGTCAAACGCTAGCCCGTCCGGATGGGCGGGGAAGCGGCCGATGGAATCCCGCAGAGTATAGCGGCAGTTGTCGTGGCGCAGGCTGCCGACGCTCTGGTTGTCGGCGGGGATGAGCCGGGAGATATAGTCGCTGGCCGAGTCGGTGTGGAGCTCATCTTCAGCAGTCTGGCCGGTATCGAGCAGACCCCCGAACAGGCTCTCGCAGTCGTCCCGGCTGCTGACGGAGATCTGATCGCTCTCTCCCCCCGGGAAGATGGTATCCGGCCCCTGGCCTCCCTGATCTTCCTTGGTGCCCACCGGCCAACCCAGGCTGTTGATGTCGAGATCCTGCTTGCCCATGCCGCTAAAGTTATAGAGTGCCAGCGGCTCTCCTTTCACCTTGACGGCCCAGCCCGCGTGGGCCAGTTGTACGGCGCTGGAGAAACCGCCTGCGGTTGCCGCCACGCTGCTCTTGAGCGCATCATCCTGCACATTGATGAAGCGGGGCAGGGCAGTGACCGCCAGGATCCCCAACACTATGATGACCAGCACCAGTTCTATCAGGGTGAAGCCTTGGGAAGCGCGTTTTGACATTGAATGAACCCATTAAATACGACAAACAGGTAGGCGTGACATGCAACTGATCGACACCCATTGCCACCTCGATTTTCCGGTCTTCGACGAGACGCGGGAGGTGCAGCTGGCCGCATGGCGCCAACTGGGGGTGGGCGAGTATATCATCCCCGCCGTGGGGGAGGAAAACTGGGGCAGGGTGATGGCATTGGCTGACCAGCATGCCGGTATGGCCTATGGCCTCGGGATCCATCCCTGGCATGTGGGGACGCAGCGCGAGGGAGCGCTGACTCGGTTGCGTGCCCTGCTGGCGAGCCAGCCTCGCGGCCTGGTGGCCGTCGGCGAGTGTGGACTGGATCTGCGCAGCCAGGTGCCGCAGGCGGGGCAGGTCGAGTCGTTCGAGGCACAGGTGAAGCTGGCCATGGAGTTCGATCTGCCGCTCATCGTCCATTCGGTGCGGGCGAACGATAGCGTTGCCAAGATTCTCAGACGCCTTAAACCGGCCAGAGGCGGGGTGATCCACGCCTTCGGCGGCTCCTTGCAGCAGGCGGAAGTCTTCTGGCGGCTCGGCTTCAGGTTGGGGATCGGGGGAGTCATCAGCTATGAGCGGGCCAACAAGACCCGGGAGGCGGTGCGGGAGATGCCGCTGGAGGCGTTGTTGCTGGAGACTGATGCCCCAGACATGCCGCTGCAAGGGCAGCAAGCGGGGCCAAATACCCCTGCCAGCCTGCTGACCATCATCCAGATGCTGGCGCAATTGCGGCAACAACCGCTGGCGGATGTTGCCTCGGTGTTACGTGAATCCACTCAGCAGGCTTTTCCACGGCTGGACATGGCATTTAACACTTGATTAACTATTGATAGCGCCGTGATAAAAAATAGGACCCATAAAAATCGTTTGCGGTCTAATTAAACAATGTCCAGCCCGTTTCGGGCTTATAAAATGTGACCAGCATTCTACTTTGTCGCACTGTAATTAGTATAATGCGCACCCTTGATTAACGGCTGCAAGACACAAAACGTTAACAAGCTGGAAGGTGCTACTTAAGAGGAAGTGTTAATAATGAATCTGATTATGGGTCTGGTGGGGATGGCGACGCTCATCCTTATCGCGGTGCTGTTCTCCAGCAATCGCAAGGCAATCAAAGTTCGTACCGTGGCGGGTGCTTTTGCCATTCAGGCTGGCCTGGGTGCATTCGTACTCTACGTCCCGGTGGGCCGTGACATCCTGGTCGGCGTTTCCGATGCCGTCTCCAGCGTCATCGGCTATGGCCAGAACGGCATCGAATTCCTGTTCGGTGGCCTGGTCAGCAACAAGATGTTTGAAGTGTTCGGTGGCGGCGGCTTCATCTTCGCCTTCCGGGTACTGCCGGTCATCATCTTCTTCTCCTCCCTGATCGCGGTTCTCTACTACCTCGGCATCATGCAGTGGGTGATCAAGCTGCTGGGTGGTGGTCTGCAGAAGGTGCTGGGCACCTCCCGTACCGAGTCCCTGTCGGCGACTGCCAACATCTTCGTGGGCCAGACTGAAGCCCCGCTGGTGGTACGTCCCTTCATCTCCAAGATGACCGACTCCGAACTGTTCGCCGTCATGTGTGGTGGCCTGGCCTCCGTTGCCGGCTCCGTGCTGGCCGGTTACGCCTCCATGGGCGTCAAGATGGAATACCTGATCGCCGCCTCCTTCATGGCTGCACCGGGTGGTCTGCTGTTCGCCAAGTTGATCGTGCCGGAAACCGAAACCCCCAACTACGACGAGAACGCCGCCGATGGCGATCTGGATGACAAGCCGGCCAACGTGATCGATGCGGCCGCTGCGGGTGCTTCCGCCGGTCTGCAACTGGCCCTGAACGTGGGCGCCATGCTGCTGGCCTTCATCGGCCTCATCGCCATGATCAACGGCATTTTCTCCGGTGTGGGTGGCTGGTTTGGCATGCCTGAACTGTCTCTGGAACTGCTGCTGGGCTGGCTGTTCTCCCCGCTGGCCTTCCTGATCGGGGTGCCCTGGAACGAAGCCGTCGTTGCCGGTTCCTTCATCGGTCAGAAGCTGGTGGTGAACGAGTTTGTTGCCTACCTGAACTTCGCTCCGTATCTGAAGGATGAGATGCTGATCAACGGCGTGGCCATGTCTGACCACACCAAGGCCATCATCTCCTTCGCCCTGTGCGGCTTCGCCAACCTGTCCTCCGTCGCCATCCTGCTGGGTGGTCTGGGCTCCATGGCACCGAACCGTCGCGGCACCATCGCCAAGTTCGGTCTGAAGGCCGTACTGGCCGGCTCTCTGTCCAACCTGATGTCTGCCACCATCGCAGGCTTCTTCCTGGCACTGACCGCCATGTAATGTTTGCCTGACACACGGGTAAAGACGAACGCCACAGCGAAAAGCTGTGGCGTTCGCGTTTGGGGCGGTGACAACCGTTTTCCTGCTTAAACTAATAAAAAAATGAGTCAAATCGGAGGTTATATGAATGAAGTACTACTGGCGATGGCAGCCGGCTTTCTCGTCGGAGTGTTGTTTTCTTTCCTCAAATTGCCGATCCCGGCACCACCGGTTCTGTCCGGGGTGATGGGCATAGTCGGGGTCTATCTGGGGGGGATTGCCTACTCCTGGATCCTGACAAAATTCTTCTCTTAAGCATTTTCCAGACCCGGTTTTGCCAGATGTGAGGTACCTCTGAAATTGGCAAATCCGGCTTGCAAACACGGGGTATCTCGGCTGAAATAGGCGATGCCAGCAGGGTGCTGGCATTGACTAATACCCGCTCAAGTCGGGTGTTGGCGGTCAAATGGAATTGATTGGGAATCCGGGTCAGCGGTTGTCGGCCTTTCTCAAGTCTTCATGGAACCAAGTCCGCACTTTTGTAAGAAAGTGACAGGGCTCTTGCCTTATTTGCAGCCGTATTGCCTGTGCATTTGCGCTGTAATTCCATATCCCGTTTACCCGGGATCTTCACTTGCCGATCCCTTTGGTTCGGCGGATGCTGATCGCTGGTATTGGGAATCATCGAGACTTTGGAGACATAGCATGACCGATCTGAAACTGGCCGCCCAACGTGCCCTGAACCTGATGGACCTGACCACCCTGAACGATGACGACACCGATCAGAAGGTGATCGATCTGTGCCGCAAGGCCAAGTCTCCGGCCGGCCTCACCGCCGCCGTCTGCATCTATCCCCGTTTCATCCCCATCGCACGCAAGACCCTGCGTGAGATCGGTGCCGCCGACGTGCGCATCGCCACCGTGACCAACTTCCCCCACGGCAACGACGACATCGAGATCGCCGTGGCCGAGACTCGTGCCGCCGTCGCCTACGGCGCCGACGAGGTGGATGTGGTCTTCCCGTACCGCGCCTTCATGGCGGGCAATGAACAGGTTGGCTTCGATCTGGTCAAAGCTTGTAAGGAAGCCTGTGGCACGCAAGCCCTGCTGAAGGTGATCATCGAGACCGGTGAGCTGAAGGAAGAGGCGCTGATCCGTCGCGCTTCCGAGATCTGCATCGACGCCGGTGCCGACTTCATCAAGACCTCCACCGGCAAGGTGCCGGTGAACGCGACCCCGGAAGCGGCGCGCATCATGATGGAAGTGATCAAGGCCAAGAACCCGAAAGTGGGCTTCAAGCCGGCGGGTGGCGTGAAGGATGCCGCCGTGGCGGGTCAGTACCTGGCCATGGCCGAAGAGATCCTGGGCAAGGACTGGGTCTCCCCCCGCACCTTCCGTTTCGGCGCATCCAGCCTGCTGGCCAGCCTGCTGGCGACCCTGGGTCACGGCGACAAGCCGGCCAACACCAGCGGTTACTGAGTCGCGGCAGAGGGCGGTACGCCGCCCTCTATCTGGATCCTGTTTGGTCTGTGTTCGTGCACGGTGCACGGAGGGAATGAAAGATGTTTTTGCCTCAAGAAATTATTCGCAAGAAGCGCAACGGTGAAGCGCTCAGTACCCAAGAGATTCAATTCTTCGTTCAGGGCATTACCAACAACACCATCGGTGAAGGCCAGATCGCGGCACTCGCCATGGCGGTCTACTTCAAGGACATGACCATGGATGAGCGGGTGGCCCTGACCTGTGCCATGCGCGACTCCGGCATGGTGCTCTCCTGGGATCATCTGAACCTCGGCGGTCCCATCGTCGACAAGCACTCCACCGGTGGGGTGGGTGATGTGGTCTCCCTGATGCTGGGCCCCATGGTCGCCGCCTGCGGTGGCTTCGTGCCCATGATCTCCGGCCGTGGCCTCGGTCATACCGGCGGCACCCTGGACAAGCTGGATGCCATCCCCGGCTACCAGACTTCGGTCGACAACGATCGCTTCTTGAAGGTGGTGAAAGAAGCGGGTGTGGCCATCATCGGCCAGACCGGCGATCTCGCCCCGGCGGACAAACGCATCTACGCGGTGCGTGACATTACCGCCACCGTCGAATCCATCGCCATGATCACCGGCTCCATCCTCTCCAAGAAGCTCGCCTCCGGGCTCGAAGCCCTGGTGATGGACGTGAAAGTGGGGTCCGGCGCCTTTATGCCGACCTTCGAAGCCTCCGAAGAGCTGGCCAAGAGCATCGTCGCCGTCGCCAACGGTGCTGGCTGCCGTACCTCTGCGCTCCTGACCGACATGAACCAGGTGCTGGCTTCCAGCGCCGGCAATGCGGTGGAAGTGCGCGAAGCGGTGCGCTACCTGACCGGTGAATACCGCAACCCGCGCATCCACGAAGTGACCATGGCCCTGTGTGCCGAGATGCTGATCTCCGCCCGTCTTGCCAGCGACGAGCACGATGCCCGCGCCAAACTGCAGGCCGTGCTGGACAACGGCAAGGCGGCAGAGATCTTCGGTCGCATGGTGACCGGCCTCGGTGGCCCGAGCGATTTCATGGAACGCTACGACAACCATCTGCCGAAGGCTGCCATCGTGCGTCCCGTGTTCGCGCCCAAGGCTGGTTTCGTGACCGCCATGGATACCCGTGAGCTGGGTCTGGCCGTGGTCGCCATGGGGGGTGGTCGCCGCGCCGCCGGTGACAAACTCGATTATGCGGTCGGTCTGACCGACTTTATCCGCCTGGGTCAGAGCGTCGATGCTGACAAGCCGCTCGCGCTGATCCACGCTCAAACCGAAGAGCAATTTGCTCAAGCTGCCGGCATGGTGCAGGCGGCTGTCAGGATCGGTGACACCCGACCAGAGGCACTGCCCGAGGTCTATCGTCGCATCGGTCTGGCTGATTTGTAACAAGGGGAAGTCCCATGAAACGTACCTTTATTCTGATGATGGACTCTTTCGGTATTGGCGCTGCCGCCGACGCCGAGAAGTTCGGAGATGTGGGCGCCAACACCCTTGGCCATATCGCCAAGGCCTGCGCAGCCGGTGAGTTCGAGGGCCGTGGCCCGCTCAACCTGCCGAACCTGAACAAGCTGGGTCTGGGTCACGCCGGGGAGCTCGCCTCCGGCGTCTTCCCGGCGGGCCTGAAGAAGGACATCGAAGTGGTCGGAGCCTACGGCTTCGCCCAGGAGCTCTCCTCCGGCAAGGACACGCCGTCCGGTCACTGGGAGATCGCCGGCGTGCCCGTGCTGTTCGACTGGGGCTACTTCCACGATCACCACAACAGCTTCCCGCAGGAGCTGCTGGATGCCATCGTCGAGAAGGCCGGCCTGCCGGGTTACCTCGGCAACTGCCACGCCTCCGGTACCCAGGTGCTCGATGACTTGGGTGAAGAGCACATGCGTACCGGCAAGCCGATCCTCTACACCTCCGCCGACTCCGTGTTCCAGATCGCCTGCCATGAAGAGACCTACGGCCTCGAGAAGCTCTACGAATTGTGCCACATCGTGCGCGAGCTGCTGGAGCCCTACAACATCGGTCGCGTCATCGCCCGTCCGTTCGTGGGTACCGGCAAGGGCAACTTCAAGCGCACCGGCAACCGTCACGACTACTCTGTGCTGCCGCCGGCACCGACCGTGCTGGACTTCATGAAGGATGCGGGTGGCCAGGTGGTTTCCATCGGCAAGATCGCCGACATCTATGCCCAGCAAGGCATCACCAAGCAGGTGAAAGGCACGGGCCTGACCGAACTGTGGGATCGCACTCTGGAAGAGGTGAAGGCCGCCGGTGACAACACCATCGTCTTCACCAACTTCGTGGACTTCGACTCCTCCTACGGTCACCGTCGTGACGTCAAGGGTTACGCCGATGCGCTGGAGTATTTCGACTCCCGCCTGCCGGAGCTGTTCGAGATCCTGCAGGATGGCGATGTGGTGGTGCTGACGGCCGACCACGGTTGCGATCCGACCTGGAGCGGTACCGACCATACCCGTGAGTACATCCCCGTGCTGTTCTACGGCAAGCCGGTCAAGGCGGGCTCCCTCGGTCGTCGCGAGACCTTCGCCGACATCGGCCAGAGCATCGCCGCCTACCACGGCCTGCCGAAGCTGCAATACGGCACCAGCTTCCTGTGATGATGCAGCCAGTGTGTGCCTGATGCATGCACCGCTGCCCGGGTTGCACTGCCGCACCCGCGTCCTGTAAGTTACCCGCCCGCTGCCGCGAGGTGGCGGGCAACCCAATAAAGACAATAAAACTCAACCTAGTGTGAAGGAATTAAGAGAATGGCAACTCCTCATATCAATGCGAAAGATGGCGCCTTTGCTGACACCGTACTGATGCCGGGCGACCCCCTGCGCGCCAAGTACATCGCCGAGACCTTCCTGGAGAACGTGGAGCAGGTGTGCGACGTGCGCAGCATGCTCGGCTTCACCGGCACCTACAAGGGCCGTCGCATCTCCGTCATGGGCCACGGCATGGGCATCCCGTCCTGCTCCATCTACGCCAAGGAGCTGATCACCGACTACGGTGTGAAGACCCTGATCCGTGTGGGTTCCTGCGGCGCCGTCCGTGAAGACGTGAAACTGCGTGACGTGGTGATCGGCATGGGTGCCTGCACCGACTCCAAGGTCAACCGTCTGCGCTTCAAGGATCACGACTTCGCCGCCATCGCCGATTTCGATCTGGTGGCCAATGCCGTGCAAGCTGCCAAGAACAAGGGCGTTGCCGTGCGCGTTGGCAACATCTTCTCCGCCGACCTGTTCTACACCCCGGATCCCTCCATGTTCGACGTCATGGAAAAATACGGCATCCTGGGTGTCGAGATGGAAGCGGCCGGTATCTACGGCGTAGCCGCTGAATACGGTGCCAAGGCCCTGACCATCTGCACCGTTTCCGATCACATCCGTACCGGTGAGCAGACTACCTCCGAAGAGCGTCAGCTGACCTTCAACGACATGATCGAAGTGGCGCTGGACTCCGTGCTGCTGGGCGACTGATCCCAAGCCTCGGCTCCACGCAAGAACGGCGACCTCGGGGTCGCCGTTTTTTTATGCCTCATCGGGGTGGAAAACTCAGCTGGCGAGTTGCGCTGTCTATACTTTCGGGCAACTCCTCACGAGGCTAACACCATGAAACGAATATATATCCTGACCCCGTTGCTGCTTGCCATGACGTTGATAGCCCCGACGCTCTGGCAGGAGGTGCTGGCGCTGGAGGGCAGGGGTCAGCACCGGGCTCCCCAGCACAGGCCAGCGCCGCAGCGGGTATCCCAACCCCACGCGGTGCAGCACAGGGCCGTGCCCCGTCAGGCCAATCGGGAGTCGGTGAAGTTCAACGAGGGGTGGGGCAATGTGAGGGCGCGGGACAAGGCGACCCGGCCGGTTCATGTCAACCCGCGTCAGGTACAGGATCGTCATGTCGAGGGCAACCGTCAGCTGGACAACCGCCATATCGACAACAGTCGTGACATCAGGGGCAACAACGTGGTCATCGACAATCGCCACAACAACATCGTCGTGCCGCCGAACCGGCGCCGTGTCTATCACGACGTGGTGGTGGTTCGCCCCTATGGTCACTGGTATGGAGGCTATGGCAGTTATTACGACGACAACGATGCCTGGAAGTGGCTGGCCTTCACCGCCATTACCCTGAAGATCCTCGACAACATCAATGAGGAGCAGCAGCGGGAGCACGAGGCGGCCCAGGTCAAGGCGACCACCGCGCCCCTGAATGATCCCGTCACCTGGAGCGATGGCGACGCCTCCGGCTCGGTGACTGCGGTGCGGGAAGGGACCAGCAGCAGTGGCCGTTACTGCCGCGAATTCCAGCAGACCATCACGGTGGGGGGCAAGAAGGAGGATGCCTTCGGTACCGCTTGCCAGAAGCCTGATGGCTCCTGGGAGATCGTTTCGGATTGAACGCCTGCGGGGGTGGGGGCCGTTGAACGGTCCGATCAGCGCAACCTGCGGGAAACGTGGTGAAACAAGAAACGGGGAGGCATCAGGCCTCCCCGTTGCTTTGAGGCCTGACAGCCTCTTATGCCGTGTCGAGATCGAGGTAGAAGCCTCCCTTGCCAGCCTGCTTGGCTCTGTACATGGCGGCATCGGCCCGGTGCAGCAGATCGTCGATGTGGCAATATTGCCCCGAGTGGCAGAGGGCTCCCCCTATGCTGCCGGCGAGAGGCAGCAGATGACCGGCCACATCGGCGGGCAGGGCCATGGCCGCCAGCAGTCGCTCGCACAGGGCGGGCAGCTCCTGCTCAGGCTGGCGCAAGGCTGGCAATATGATGGTGAACTCGTCGCCGGCTAGGCGAGCCACCATGTCCCCCGGACGCACCTCGGCGATCAGCACGGCGGCGAAGCGCTGCAGCAAGGCGTCGCCGACGTGATGCCCCAGTCTGTCATTGATCCCCTTGAAGCCGTCGAGATCGAGGAACAGCAGGCCCAGGGGTTCGCCGTTCCGATGGACCCGCTCCAGCTCCCGGGAGAGACGCAGGGTGAAGGCGCGCCGGTTGGGCAGGGCCGTGAGCGGGTCGTGAGCCGCCTCATGTTCCAGCTGGTTTTGCAGTGCCTTGAATTCGGTGATGTCACTGCCGAGGATATAGACCCCGGGCTCATCCCCCCGGCTCGGGATCATGGTGATCCTGAGATCGCGGGTGCCGATGGGCAGGTCGAGTCTGTGCTCGTAACTAATCTGTTCACCCGCCAGGGCTCTTGCCACCTGGGCCATGGCCATGTCATGGGCCTCCTCGCCAATGACCTCTCGTACGCTGAGCTCTCGCACGGCATCGGCACGAAGCCCGAAGTAATGACAATAGGTCTGGTTGGCAAACAGGTAGCGCCCCTCGGGAGAGATCATGCTGATGATCACCGGCAGGCCGTCAGTGATGGAGCGCAGTCGGGCCCGGCCGCGCTCTATCTCGGCCAACGCCTGTTGACGGGTCGTGATGTCATGCAGGAACAGGGCGAGGCGCACCTTGCCGTCGAACTGGTAACGCTCGGCGATCACCTCGACCGGGATCTGCTGGCCGGAACGGGTCCCGAGCTCACACTCCAGACGCCGTGGCGGGCTCTGCGGGGTCTCCAGCAGGGGGATAAGGGGATGCCCCTCTCCAAGCAAGCGAGGCAGGCGTTGTCCCAGCATCTCTTCCGCTCGCCAGCCTAGCAGGGTCGTGGAGGCCGGATTCCAGCCGGTGATGACGAGGGACTCGTCGAGTTCCAGGAAGGCGTTGCTGGTGTGCTCCAGCATGTACTGCAGGCGGCGCTGCTCCTGCCATAGACGCTGTTGCACGGCGCCGCGCTCCTGCATCTCGAGATGCAGTTGCTCGACGGTGTTTGACAGCTCGCGGGTGCGTTCGCGCACCTGTTGCTCGAGCCCAAGCTGCAGTCGCAGCAGGTCGGCCTCGGCCTGCTTGCGCTCGGTCAGGTCGGCGAACACGGCGATCATGTGAGGCTCCATGGTGCGGCCCTGGCACAGGGTCACGCTGAGCTGTACCCAGCACAGGTTGCCGTCGGCCCGGATCATCCGCTTCTCCAGCCGGTAGTCCCGGATCTCCCCTGCTAGCAGCGCGTTGAGCAGGGATCGTTCCTGCGGCAGATCCTCGGGGTGGGTCATGGTGTGCCAGGTGCGCCCCAGCATCTCCCGTTCACTGTAGTCGAGCAGTCGCTCCAGTCCCGGGTTGGCCCGCATCCACTTGCCATCGAGGGTGGAGAGAGCCATGCCGATCGACGACTGGTTGAAGGTGAGGGTGAAGAGGTGCTCCTTGTCCTCCAATACCTGGTTCAGGCTGCGCACCTGATGGCGTCGCTCCAGATCGTGCAGGGTGTTTTCCACCAGGCGACCGAAGTCGTCGAGATCGCGACACGCCTCCTCATCGAGGTGATGGGCTTCAGTACCCACCAGGCAGAGCGTGCCGAGCACCACGCCATCGAGGGCGCGCAGGGGGCGGCCGGCATAGAACACGACCCGGGGCTCTCCCGTCACCAGCGGGTTGTCGGCAAAACGGGGATCGAGGCGGGCATCCGGTACCTGCATGATGTCGGGCTGGAGGATGGCGTGGCCGCAGAAGGAGTGTTCCCGGCTGATCTCGTACAGTTCCAGGCCGGTACGGGCGAGAAACCACTGCCGGTTCACGTCGGTCAGGGAGACCATGGCGATGGGCTGCGAGAAGTGTCGGGTGATGAGCCGGGTGAGAAGATCCAGCTGGTCGATGGGCTCCCGATCGAGCAGGCCGAGCATCTGCAGTCGTTCCAACCGGCTGTGCTCGTCCAGGGGCAGGGGGGGGGCAATCATGTGGCTCTCCTGCCAGTCATCCTGTCAGAGTTATATACAAGGTGGCGGGAGCGATCTACCCCATTTACTGGGGGGCGGCGGGTTTGCTCTGCTTTTTGTGCTTGCGTACCCGCATGTAGTTGCGGCGCACGCCGTAGGAGATGAGCAGGCCGGCCAGCAGCATCACCAGCAGCATCAGCCGCTGTTTCTCCTGATTCACCTTGAGGTGGGTATCCTGCTTGGCCAGCAGCTTCTGCTCCTCCAGGGTGATCCTCAGGTAGCCCAGGGTCAGATTGCCATCCTGCACTTCCTGCACGAACTGGATACGCCCCTTGCCTTGTTCCGGCAGGGACTTGTTGTCGGCACCGATGGGCAGCAGATTCTCCAGCGGCACGGCCTGATCCGACTGGGCCAGGGGGATGCCACGGGAGTCGTAGAGGGTGACATCCAGGATCTCCGGCTCGGAAGCCAGATCTTGCGCCAAACGTTCCAGCTCGCTCTCCTTGTCCTCCTTGATCCAGCGGCCCATGTCGCGGGCAGCGTAGGAGACCAGGGCCTGGGCGCGGTCACGGGCTTCGCTGTGCAGGGCGGCCTGGCTCTCTCCCTGCATGTGAATGAGCAGCCCCAGCACCCAGAGGCCGAGCAGGGTGCCGGCCGCCAGACTGATGACACGTTTGATGGGAAGATGACGCAAAGCCCGAACCTCTTGCGATGGGTGATGCCGGAAAGCCGCGGCATGCTGCTGGCACACCGCCTGGGAACCCTGCCAGGCACTGTTCACCCGGGCGGATCCATGGCGGGATCTTGGCGCTTGCCTGTACAAAAAGCAATACGCTACTCTGGGCCAGCATGTTGAACCCCCAAGGAAGGCGTCTCTCTTATGTTGTTGTCCCAACTCCCCCCGGCTCTCTCTGACTGGCCTTTGGCCCTGTGCTCCGCGCCCCACTGGCTGCTGACTTCCGAAGCCTTGCTCCCCGTCGATGAGCCGCTGGATGCCGCCTGGCTTGTGCTGTTCGGCAAGGGGCTGGGGGCCAACCATCTCGCGCGGCTGGCCGACCTGCTGACTCATCATGGGGTGTCTGCCAGTCTCTACCCGCCGGGAGAGCCGGCGGGGATCCCGCTCTTGCTGCTCGGCACCAGTCACTTTTCCCCCGCGTTGGTGCAGGGGATCAAGGCCGAGACCTGGGATCTCGATCTCTGTCATCTCGCCGCTCTGCCCAGCCTGCGTGAACCCGGTCTGCTGGTGATGGACATGGACTCCACCGCCATCCAGATCGAATGCATCGACGAGATAGCTCGCCTGGCCGGGGTGGGGGAGCAGGTGGCCGCCGTGACGGCGGCAGCCATGCAGGGCAAGCTGGAGTTCGCGGACAGCCTGCGCAACCGGGTCGCCCTGCTGGCGGGCGCGCCGGTCACCATTCTCGATGACGTCGCGGGGAACATGCCCTGGATGCCGGGATTGCGGCTGATGGTCGATACCCTGAAGGATGCTGGCTGGAAGGTGGCGATCGCCTCCGGCGGTTTCACCCGCTTCGCCGGTGAGCTGCAGCGGGCGCTGGGACTGGATGCCATCTTCGCCAACGAGCTGGCCCTGGACGGTGATCGTCTGAGCGGCCAGGTGAGCGGTCGCATCGTCGATGCCGCCGTCAAGGCCGAGGTGTTGGAACGACTGGCGGCAGACTATGCTATCCCCCCCTCCCAGACGGTGGCGGTGGGGGACGGAGCCAACGATCTCAAGATGATGGGCGTGGCGGGACTCGGCATCGCCATTCATGCCAAGCCCCTGGTACGGGCGCAGGCGGCGGCCACCCTCAACTACCACGACCTTGAAGGGGTCATCTGCCTGCTCGGGGCACTGGTCTGCCGCGATTTGCGCTGGTGTTGACATCGGTCAGGAGGACCGGAAATCAAGATGGAACTGTTGCAACAATCCCTGTTTATCCCCTGCGGCGAGCATCGACTGCATGTCCGCCATATTCACCCCGGTGTGGCGGTCCACGCCGACCCCATCCTGATGGTCCATGGGGCCATCGAGAATGGCCGCATCTTCTATACCGAATCGGGCAAGGGGCTGGCCTGCTACCTGGCTCGCCATGGCTATCAGGTCTATGTGGCGGACCTGCGGGGCCGGGGCCTGAGCACTCCTGCCATTGCCGAACGGGCCGGCCACGGCCAACATGAGCTCATCACCGAGGATATCCCCGCCCTGCAGCGCTGGGTGGCCGCGCGCCATCCCGATGCCAGGGTGCACTGGATGGCGCACTCCTGGGGCGGCGTCATCATGGCCTCGACCCTGGCTCGCTTTCCCGAGATGGCGGATGGCATCGCCAGCATGGTGTTCTTCGGCACCAAGCGCGGCGTCTCGGTGCAGAATCCGGAGCGCTGGCTGAAGGTCGATCTCATCTGGAATCGGCTCGCGCCCTGGTTGGCCCGCAACAGCGGCTTCCTGGCGGCGCGCAAACTGAAAATGGGGGCGGACGACGAACCCCTGCGCTACCTGCAGGAGACCATCCCCTGGGTGAAGTGCGGCCCCTGGCAGGATCCCCATGATGGCTTTGCCTATGGGGAGGCGGCAGGCCGGGTGGCCTGGCCGCCCCTCTGGATGATCTCGGCCAGAGCCGACAAGGTGCTGGGTCACCCCATCGACGTGCGCCGGTTCAGCGGCGAGATGGGCTCGGCGACCCGCCATACCCGGCTCGGGCGGGACAACGGCAATCGGCTCGATTATGACCACATCAACATGCTGACCGCTCCCCAGGCCCAGGAGGATCACTTCCCCCAGATCCTCACCTGGCTCGGCAACCCGCAGGCGACCTGAGGCGGCGTGGAGATCGGTGATTGAACCGATGACCGGATACAGAGAGAGCGGCCTTGGGGCCGCCCTCTCTCTTGCGGGTGAACCGACGAAGGTTGCCCTGGGTTAAGCCGCTGGCCGGATGCCGAGCCGGAACAGGGTGGCCTGGCTGGTGTCCGTCAGCTCACCGACCCCTACCACGCTCCACAGCTCCTCTTCCAGCTTCTTGGCCTTGTGGATGGCAAACTTGGCGATGTAGTCCAGCTCGTTGGCGATGAAGCTGGTATCCGGCCGGCCGGTGCGGGAGATACCGACCAGTACCGAGTAGAACTGCCCCTGTTGCAGGGCCAGCTCCACGAAGCGGCGCTTGTCCGCCAGGGTCGGGAAGCTGCTCGCCAGACGGCTGAGGAACAGAGGCGCTCCTCCCTGGGAGTGGAGGCTGGCGATATAGACCTCCTCCTGGGCGGGTTTGTCTTCCCGTTCGATGGCTCGCAGGGGATTGAGCAGCAGGCTCTTGAGGAGCCCCCCCTGGAACAGGGGATAGAGGTTGATCTCTCCCTCCTGCTCGGCGCAGGAGTGCAGCAGCTTGGTGAGGCTGCGGGGCCGGGGGGAGAGGCCCGCCGCCACCAGCTGGGGAGCCGCTTTCTGTTTGTTGATGTAGACGGGGGTGTCGAACAGGTGGTGGGTGAAGATGTTGCGCAGCGCTCGCGCCATGCCACGGTAGCGCCTGTGCTCCCGGGTGGCCTTGAGTTTGTTCTGGTTGCTCTCGATCAGCAGGCTGAAGAACTGATGGCCGGTGTGACGCTCCGGCGTCCCCTCGATGCACAGATGCAGCACGGTGCGACTGAGGTTCTGGCTGACCAGCCGGTAGGGCAGACGCTGCAGATCCATGCTCTTGGAGAGCTCCTGCAGCCGGGGCAGGGCAACCTGGAGGATATCCCCCTTCTCCCCGTCGAGGGGCTCTTCGAGCTCGACCTGCATGCCGTGGGCCGAGATGTCCCGGGTCCAGCCGAGCCAGGCCCGCTCCTTGTGGCGGATGACGATGGCGGTCTTGTGAACGTAGCGTGCCTCCTTGCGCAGTTGCACATAGTGCAGCGTCTCTATCTCGAAGGGGGCGGCCTCGATGCCGTGACCGAAGCGCTGCAACTCATTGGCGTTGTGGTGCAGGCTGGCATCGTAGCCGAACTCCTCGCGCTGGTTGTCCAGGCCAATCTCCTGCAGCGCTCCCACATAACCTATCTGTTTCAGCCTCTCTCGCAGCAGCATGTCCTGCAACTGGTGGGGTTCGCCCTGTTGACTGTCGAGATCGGCCTCCGCAATCGAACAAGCTTCCAGGCTGAACTTGTAGACTCGCCAGCTGGGGCGGCGGGCGCCGACTTGGAAGAAGAGGGCGGTCAGGCCGCTCTGTTGCAGCTCCTCCCGGGTGGCGGAGAAGAAGTAGAGGTGGCTGCGTACCGAGTGGGTGAAGCTGTAGATCAGGGTCTCTTTCAATCCACCGCCCTGGGGCAGCAGATCGCGCAGCCGGGCCGGCGGGAACAGGCTGGCGAGCATGTCCCGGTTCTTGGCGTCTCGCCAGTATTCGAGCAGATGCTGGTTGTTCTCAGTGCGCAGGGCGATTTCAAGGGCGGGGGCATCCCCCTTGCCAAAGAACAGGGGCATGCCGGTCATCCGCGGCAGGTAGAACTGCTCATAGCCCTTGATGATGGCGGCGGACAGCAGGTAATCGACACTGACCCGGTAGCGGCTGCGGTTGTGTTCGATGAATTCACTGAGAAAGCGCTCGAAGGCAGGATGATCCCCACTCTTCACCAGCCTCAGCCAGAATTTCCCCTCTTTTTGCTCTTCCCCCAGGATCTGGTAATCGATGGGCTGACGCAGCAAGGGATTGGCCGATTCCCGTTCCAGACCGGTGAAGATGACCTCGATCTGCTCACCGGTCTGGTAGTCGGGCAGGTAGGGGACAGAGACCCGGATCCCGCCGAGGGAGAGATCCGAGCTCTTGGCGAAGATCTTCTCCCCGCTGGCCAGCCTGAGTACCATGGGGGAGCTGAAGTGCATCCGCTCCTCCTGGCGGCCATAGTGGCTGGCGAAGGGGATGGCGTTGACGTCGAAGGGATGAAACGGGCTGCTGGGCAGGGAGAGGCGATCCATGCGCCCCTGATTGAGTTTGTACCAGACCTGCAACGCCTCGTAGACCCCCAGCGTGTAGCTGTCCCGGTAGAGATAGCACTGGGACTGGAACAGGGCGATGGCCTCGGTGGGCATGAAATGCGTCACGCCCTCTGACTCATAGACCTGACAGAGCTCGCCGAGTTCGCTGCGCATGTCGATCACCCGCCGGCAGGGGGTGCACTTGCGCTTGAGCTCCATCTTGAGGAGGAAGCGACTGTTGGTATTTTCGTTTTGAGTCAGACGGTTGAAGATCTCGTCGAAGTCCTTTTCCCGAAGCAGGGGGACAAGCTGTTCTATCAGGTGTAGGGGCTGTTCTGAATCCATGTCATCCTGCCGCGGAGGGTCACTTTTCCGAATCTGGGTTTGATCTGTCGGTCGCAAACAAGTATATCAAGCAGGAATTCATCCTGTCCCCGAGTTATCCATGGCCAAAAACAAAACCGCCTATGTTTGCACCGAATGTGGCGCCGACTTTACCCGCTGGCAAGGTCAGTGCAGCGAGTGCAAGGAGTGGAACACCATCAGCGAAGTCCGGCTGGGGGTGAATACCCCGGGCAAAAGCAGCGCCCGTTACAGCGGCTATGCCGGCGCAGTCGGCAGCCAGGTGCAGACCCTGGCGGAGATCGCCACCACCGAGATCCCCCGCTTCAGTTCCGGTTTCAAGGAGCTGGATCGGGTGCTTGGCGGTGGCGTGGTGCCGGGGTCTGCCATCCTGATCGGTGGCAATCCGGGGGCGGGCAAGTCGACCCTGCTGCTGCAGACCATGTGCGGACTGGCCGAGCGGATGAAGACCCTGTACGTGACCGGGGAGGAGTCCCTGCAACAGGTGGCGATGCGGGCCAGCCGGCTGGGGCTGCCCACCGACAAGCTGCGCATGCTGTCTGAAACCTCCGTCGAGCAGATCTGCCTCATCGCCCAGCAGGAGCAGCCGCAGATCATGGTCATCGACTCCATCCAGGTGATGCACGTGGCGGACGTGCAGTCCGCGCCGGGTTCCGTCTCCCAGGTTCGGGAATCCGCGGCCCTGCTCACCCGCTACGCCAAGCAGAACCACGTCGCCATCTTCATGGTCGGCCATGTCACCAAGGACGGCACCCTGGCGGGTCCCAAGGTGCTGGAGCACTGCATCGATTGCTCCGTGTTGCTGGACGGGGGCCATGACTCCCGTTTTAGGACCCTGCGTTCCCACAAGAACCGCTTCGGGGCGGTCAACGAGCTCGGGGTCTTCGCCATGACCGGGCAGGGCATGAAGGAGGTGAGCAACCCCTCCGCCATCTTCCTGAGCCGGGGGGAGGAGCAGGCGCCGGGCTCCATCGTCATGGTGATCTGGGAAGGGACCCGGCCGCTGCTGGTGGAACTGCAGGCGCTGGTGGATTACTCCCAGCTCTCCAACCCGCGCCGGGTGGCGGTGGGGATGGATCACAACCGTCTCGCCATGCTGCTAGCGGTGCTTCATCGCCACGGCGGCCTGCAGATGGCGGATCAGGATGTTTTCATCAACGTGGTGGGGGGCGTCAAGGTGGAGGAGACCAGCGCGGATCTGGCGCTCTTGCTGGCCATGGTCTCCAGCTTCCGGGATCAGGCCCTGCCCAAGGATCTGGTGGTGTTCGGGGAGGTGGGGCTTTCCGGCGAGATCCGGCCCGTGCCCTCCGGCCAGGAGCGCTTGCAGGAGGCGGCCAAGCACGGCTTCCGGCGTGCCATCGTGCCTCACGCTAATGCCCCCAAACATCCCATCGAGGGGATGGAGGTGGTGCCGGTGAAGAAACTGTCCGACGCCCTCGAGGCCTTGTAACGAGGTCAGTTGCGGCAAAGAAAAAGGAGCGCGTTGGCGCTCCTTTTTCTTTTGAATCATGCAGCCCGGTCACTCAGGGCTGGGGGCTGCGTGATCCTGATGCTCCTGCAGCAATTGTTCCAGCTCGCGATAGAGCAGCTGCTCTTCTCCCACGTTCAGCTGGATCATCCGCTTGAGGTGGCTGGCGCTGTCGATGTCGATGTGGTGGCAGTAGAAGCCCAGCTTCTTGCTGGCCTCGTGTGTCAGCTCCACCTGCATCTTGATCTCGATATCGCTGCCGCTGAGCACGAAACAGACCTCGTACTCCTTGTCGCCGCTGGGGGACCAATCCTCCGGCCTGAGCAGCAGGGCACCCTGCAGGGAGACATCGACCAGCTGGGTGCGCCACTGACGCCCCCCCTGGCTCAGCCTGGCGGCGGTCAGGTAGAAGATCCGGGTAAACTGGCGGCGCTCTGGCATGTTCATCTCCGGTAGAAAGGCCGATTCAGGGCTGGCAAAGGTTGCTTCAGATTGTAATCCAGCTTGAGCGGCAGGATCTTGAGCTGGCTCCGGTATTGACCATCAACCTTGCTGGTGGCTGAGAGATTCCACCACCTGCAGCGCCTTCACCAGACGATCCTCCTGCTTGAATCGGTCTTCCAGCACGGGGCCCAGATGGTTCAGGTCATCGTCGAGCAACAGCAACTGGGCTTCGTCGGCATTGCTGTACTTGTCGTTGAACTCCAGGGCGAATTCGGTGCAGGCCCGGATATGGGGATAGATGCGCTTGGCCAGCTCCAGCTTGTCGCCGCTGGCCTGCTCGAAGGCCGTCACCACGTGGTTGTAGATCTCGAAGTGACCGGCGCTGACGTAGTCGACCAGCTGTTCGCAGAAGCGTTGCAACTCGCTATGGCTGGGGAGGGAGCGCTGCTTGGCTCTGGCAGGTTTGAGGCCGGCCAGCCGGATGTACTCGACCAGCAAGGCCTGGCGAGCGTCGAGCCAGTCGTCAATGGCCCTGTGTTTGCCTGCCAAAGCGCGCTTGGTGTTTTCCAGTTCAGTTAACATAAACCCTCCATGGGCATGGCCTGCGGCGCGATGGCGGCAGGCCTGCGGTCATTCCATCGACTGACGACACTTCCTATAACTAGGGAAAATCCTGTTGACCGTCAATAGGAGTGTGGGGATATTGTTACATCAGGTGGGGGTTTGCGTACAAGTCCCTCATCGGTTGTGCGCCGCCGTGTCGTCACCAAGGACGATGAAGGGGCGAGATATGTGACTATTTCCGCAGATCTTGATGAAAACCCCAGCATTCAAGCCAATGGGGCTGATAAAGCCTTTGCCTGAGTGTTTTTTTTTGAATAGAGTGGCCCGGTGCTAAATGCCCGATCATAAAGGAAATGTTATGAACAAAGCTCAACTTGTCGATGCAATTGCCGCCAAAGCAGACCTGAGCAAAGCTCAGGCCAAAGTTGCTCTGGAAGAGATCATCAATGGTATTACCCAGAGCCTGAAAGAGGGCGATGCCGTTCAGTTGGTGGGTTTTGGTACCTTCAAGGTCAACCATCGTGCGGGCCGTACCGGTCGCAACCCGCAAACTGGCAAAGAGATCCAGATTGCAGCCGCCAATGTGCCGTCCTTTGTGGCAGGCAAGGCGTTGAAAGACGCCGTCAAGTAATAGCGTCAAGTAATCCTGTGAACCCGGCACCTGCCGGGTTTTTTCTTGCCATCGCCGGCAGAATTTGTTTCAGATACACTCAGGATATGGCAGTCGCTGTAGCGAGGTGGATATGGAACAGAAGAATGCCATTCGGCAGGTGGCCGTGCCCTGGGCACCCGCTCGTCAACTTCCCCCCGGCCTGGTCGTGGCCGAACTGCATCAGGATATCTGGAGCGACACCCTGACCGTGGTGCTGGGCCGTGCACGCAGCATCGATCTGCCGCCGCAGCACCTGTGCCGGGTCAGCTTCCGTCACATCTTCGCCGTGCGGGTCATGGAGGATTGCGATCTGGCGGAGGGGCGCGACAGTCACACCCTCGAGGAGCAGATCCAGCTGATCACCCCGTCCCGTTTCGCCAGCTGGTTCCATCAGGAGTCCGATGGCCTGCATCTGGACGAGGATCTGCAGCACTACCGCATCTCGACCTGGGATTATTGCGCCGACGTGCTGACCTCCCTACCTCCCGAACTGCAGTTCGTCGAGGCGACCGAGTAAGCCCCACATCAATGAAAAAGCCGGAACTGCGAGGTTCCGGCTTTTTTGTGTCTGCGGGCAGGGAAAAGGCTCAGCCCAGCAGTTGATCCTTGTGCAGGCCGAGCACGACCACCAGCCCCAGCAGATAGAAGGGGCTGAGCTTGATGCCGAGGATGGCGAGCAGGCCTGCGCACAGGCGTACCAGGGCCTTGTGCAGCCAGGTGCCGGTGAAACGATACATGCTTATGCCACCGTCTCGGTCTGGAGAAACTCGGGTACCTTGGCCATGGCGTCCAGCACCACCTGGATGCCGGCGCCGGGCTTGCAGGCGTTCTCGCTCAGGTGACGACGCCAGGCGCGAGCCCCCTGCATGTTCTGGAACAGGCCCAGCATGTGGCGGGTCATGTGGGAGAGATAGTTGCCCTTGGCGAGCTCCTGCTCCATGTAGGGCAGCATCATGCGTACCACCTCATGGCGACTCGGTACTGCTTTGTTCTGGCCGAACAACAGGTTGTCCACCTGCGCCAGCAGGTAAGGATTCTGGTAGGCCTCGCGCCCCATCATGACGCCGTCGACATGTTGCAGATGCTCGAGGGTCTGCTCCAGGCTGGTGACACCGCCGTTGAGGGCGATGGTGAGGTTGGCGTAGTCCTGTTTGACCCGGTAGACGCGCGGGTAGTCCAGGGGCGGGATCTCGCGGTTCTCGCGGGGGCTCAGCCCGCTCAGCCAGGCCTTGCGGGCATGGACGATGAAGGTGTCGCAACCGGCGTCCCGCACCTGCTCGATGAAGGCCTGCAAGAATTCGTAGGAGTCCTGCTCGTCGATGCCGATGCGAGTCTTCACGGTGACTGGAATGTCCACCACGTCGCGCATCGCCTTGACGCAGTCGGCCACCAGGGCGGGTTCTCCCATCAGGCAGGCACCGAAGCGGCCGTTCTGCACCCGATCCGAGGGGCAGCCCACGTTCAAGTTGATCTCGTCATAGCCGCGCTCCGCGGCCAGCCTGGCGCAGCGGGCCAGATCCGCCGGATTGCTGCCTCCCAGCTGCAGCGAGATGGGATGCTCCTGCTCGCTGTAGCCCAGATAGTCGCCTTTGCCATGGATAATGGCGCCAGTGGTGACCATCTCGGTATAAAGTAGCGTCTGACTGGTCATCAGCCGATGGAAATAACGGCAATGTCGATCGGTCCAGTCCAGCATGGGGGCGATGGAGAAGCGCTGCGCCTGCATAAAAATCATCCGGGGTGGCAAAACAAGGGGCCGGATCCTACCACAACGTGAGGGCCCCCCCGAAAATGAATTTTGTCGCCGCCTCGGCTGGGCCCTGTGATAGTATCCGGCTAATTGACAGGGTAGCTGCGTGATGATGAATCAAGACCAACTCTTACTAAGGGCGGAACGCCTCTGCGAACAGCGCGGGATCCGCTTCACCCCCACCCGGCGTCAGGTGTTTCGCCTGCTGGCGGCCCACGGCAATGCCATCAGCGCTTACGACCTGCTGGCCCAACTGCAGCAGACCGAGGCCCATGCCAAGCCACCGACCGTCTACCGGGCCCTCGACTTCCTGCTGGAACAGGGTTTCGCCCACAAGGTGGAATCCCTCAACGCCTTCATTTTCTGCTGTCACTTCGACCATGCCCACCCGATGCAGCTGCTGATCTGCGATCGCTGCGGCGATGTGGTGGAGCTGCACGACAACGCCATCGACGGCGCCTTTTCCGAGCAGGCGCGCCAGCATGGTTTTACTATTACCAACAAGACCATAGAGGCTCACGGCCAATGTGCCCGTTGCGCCGATGCCCCGGAGGCATGATGAAGGCTGATTTTGTAAACCCGTTCCTGCTCTCCCTGCTCAACGTGATCTCCACCATGGCGCAGCTGGAGCTCAAGCCCGGCGCCCCCAAGCGCAAGACGGACGAGCTGGCACGCGGGGATGTGTCCGGCCTCATCGGCATGGTGGGCCCGCAGACCCGCGGTTCCCTCTCCATCAGCTTCGAGAAGGGGCTGGCGCTGGAGATAATGCGCCGCATGCTGGGGGAGGCGCCGACCACCCTCAACGAGGAGGTCACCGACATGGTGGGGGAGATCACCAACATGGTGACCGGCGGGGCCAAGCGGATGCTGGGGGAGAAGGGCTACGAGTTCGACATGGCGACGCCCATCATCGTCTCGGGGCCGAATCACACCATCACCCACAGGGCGGACGGGGCCAAGATCATGATGCCGTTCGATTCGGACTACGGCCGCGCCACCATCGAAATCTGCTTCGAGTAACCCATCATGTGGAAAGCGTTGAAATGGAGTTTCATCGCGGCAGTCCTGCTGCTGATCCTGTCGGACATCCAGCTCAAGACCTCCATCTACAAGTATGAGGACAACAGCGTCCTGATAAGCTTCCCCCGCTGGCAGGCGAAGCAGCCATGGGGCACCCTCAGCTGGCATGCGGGCAGGGTAGAGCATCACTGGTATGGCTTGGCCGGCAAACCCAAACCGGGCGCCGGGCTCTAGCCCGAACCGTTCATCTCGAGACAAACAAAAAGGGCCAGCAGATGCTGGCCCTTTTTCATGTGCGGTGGACTATCAGGCGGCTTCGGCAGCCAGCTTGTCACCGGCGCGGATCATCACGCCCAGACCACAGGCCAGCAGGGTTGGCAGCAACCAGGCCAGGCCCTTGTCAAACAGCGGCAGGAAGGCGAACGCATCCATCTTCATGCCGGCGGCGCCCAGGCCATCCAGGCAGCCGAACAGGAAGGCGACCAGCAGCACGGAGCGGAACACCAGGCGCGGACGACCGAAGTAGCCCTTCAGGAAGGTGACCAGTACCAGGGCCACGGCGACCGGGTAGATGGCAACCAGCACCGGGATGGAGAGGCTGATGAGCTGGCTCAGGCCGACGTTGGCCACCACGGCACAGATGACCCCCAGCAGCACGACCAGCTTCTTGTAGGCGATGCCAGTGAGATTGTGGAAGAAGTCGGAGCAGGCGGAGATGAGGCCCACGGCGGTGGTGAAACAGGCCAGGGTGATGATGCCGGCCAGGATGAACTGGCCCGGTTGACCGAACAGGCTCAGCACGTAGGCGTTGACGATGGCGCCGCCGTTGCTGACATCGGTGGCCACGCCAGCGGCGGTGTTACCGAGCTGGAACAGGGAGACATAGACCACGGACAGACCGATGGCGGAGATGACGCCGGCGATGGCCAGGTACTTGAACTGGCTCTGGTAGTCGGTGATGCCCTTCTGGCGCAGCAGATCGACGATGAGGGCGCCAAACATCAGGGACGCCAGGGTGTCCATGGTGTTGTAGCCTTCCAGGATCCCTTTCACGAAGGGGCCGCTCTGGTAGTCGCCGGTGGCGGCAGGCATGGTGCCTTGCGGAGCCATGAAGACGCCGACGGCCAGGGTCAGCAGCAGGATCATCAGCACCGGGGTCAGGTATTTGCCGATGGCGTCCATCAGCTTGCCCTGATTCATGGAGACCAGGATGGCGATGCCGAAGAAGATCACCGTGTAGACGGCGAGACCCGCCTGCCCCATGTCACCGATGAAGGGCTTGATGCCCATCTCGTAGGCGACGAGGCCGGTACGGGGGGCGGCGAAGGCCGGGCCGATGATGATGTAGATGGCGACCGCCAGGGTGGTGGCGATGCCGGCAGGCAGCAGCTTGGTCATGCCGGCCCAGCCGTTGCCAGCCTTGGCGACGGCGATGATGGTGATGAGCGGCAGGCCCACGGCGGTGACCAGGAAGCCCAGCATGGCGAGGGAGAGGTGCTCACCCGCCAGATAGCCGGCCAGGGGCGGGAAGATGATGTTACCGGCGCCCAGGTAGAAGGCGAAGGTCATAAAGCCCAATCCGAGTACATCGGACGTCGTGAGTGATTTCGTCAAGTTCAACCTCGTCTGTCTTGTAAACTATTGCTTGTTATAGTTTTTTATTGGTCAGTGACCCAGGCCCCTCGGGGATAAAAAAAAGGAGCCCCGCTGTTTTTTTCATCATGACCAGTGGTTTTGGCTGGTCTGGAGCGGGTGCTCGTTTAACAGTCAGCATAATGATGTGGAAAAATTCTTCAAGACAAAATTTACATCTTCAAATAGAAGGGGTGGGTTAGTTGGATGTATCTGTCGGAATAGCCTCCAGTAGCAGAATGGATCACAATTTCACCCCGTTCACACCTATTTAATCCTCTGTGAAGTAGCAATAAAACGCGATTTGCCTCTTTCCCTTCCTTGGTGATAACAGCTGTATAACAACTGGCATACAGTTCAAAATGCTCGGAAATGCATAAAATTTCAGCAGCCATGGCGGTGGGCAGCACCAGCGCCACCCGGCCGCTCGGAGCCAGCAGGCGCTGGCAGGCGGCCAGCAGCGCCCGGGGACCCAGGCTGCCGGTGTGCCGGGCCAATGCCCTGGCCGGGTCGCTGAAAGTCTGGCCTGCCACGAAGTAGGGCGGGTTGGAGACGATGAGGTCATAGGGCGCCGCCCGGTGATCCTGGATGGCCGCTTCCATTATGTTGAGCCTGTGGGCCCAGGGGGAGGCAGCGACATTCTCTCTGGCCTGGCTGGCTGCATCCTTATCCAGCTCTACCGCATCGATCTGGCAGTCGCTTGTGCTGCGCTGAGCCAGCATCAGGGCGATGAGGCCGCTGCCGGTACCGATGTCCAGCACCCGGCGCACGCCGGTCAGCGGGGCCCAGGCACCGAGCAGGATGCCGTCGGTGCCCACCTTCATGGCACAGCGGTCATGGGCGACATGAAATTGTTTGAAGGTAAAGCCGTTGCTGCGCCCCATCTGGCCCTCTATCCCGTCCGCGATACAAAAAATGGTCGGCGATTATAGCGGCTAAGGTGCCAGCGCCATAGGAGCGGGCGACATAATCGCCTATAATCTGCCGCTTCCTAAATGACCGAGTATTGCCATGAGCCAGTCCTTTGATGATTTCGACCTGAATCCCGCCCTCAACCGGGCCTTGGCCGAGATGGGTTTCACCCGCCCCACGACCATCCAGCAGATGGTGTTGGAGCCAGCCCTGGATGGCCGCGATATTCTGGCGTCCGCGCCGACCGGAACCGGCAAGACCGCCGCCTTCCTGTTGCCCGCCATGCAGCACCTGCTGGACTTCCCGCGCCGCAAGCCGGGCCCCTGCCGCATGCTGATCCTGACCCCGACCCGGGAGCTGGCGCTGCAGGTCAGTGCCCACGCCAAGGCGCTGGCGGTGCACACCCACCTCAGCATCGAGACCATCATCGGCGGTGTCAGCCATGAAGAGCAGCTGCCGGCGCTGACCAAGACCACCGACATCGTGGTGGCGACCCCGGGCCGCCTGCTCGAGTACATCGAGAAGGAAGAGTTCGAGAGCCACGACATCGAAGTGCTGGTGCTGGATGAAGCGGACCGCATGCTGGACATGGGCTTCATCAAGGACGTGAACCGCATCGTGGAAGAGGCGCGCTACCGCAAGCACACCATGCTCTTCTCCGCCACCCTGGAGGGGGCCGGCCTCACCAAGTTTGCCAACGAGATCCTCAAAGACCCGGTGGAACTGCACGCCGAGCCACCCCGCAGCGAGCGTCGCCCCATCACCCAGTGGGTGCACCTGGCGGACGACGCAGCCCACAAGCTGGCGCTGCTGATACACATCCTGAAGGATCCGCAGACCCAGAAGGCCATCGTCTTCGTCAAGACCCGCGAGCGGCTGGCTGAGCTCTCCGGCCAGTTGCAGGCGGCGGGCGTGCCCTGCGCCTGGATCCGCGGCGAGATGGAGCAGGCCAAGCGCATCGAGTCCATTCGCAAGTTCCACGAAGGAGAGGTGCCCTTCCTCATCGCCACCGACGTCGCCGCTCGCGGCATCGACCTGCCGAATGTCAGCCATGTCATCAACTACGACATGCCCTATGGCACCGATGTCTATGTGCACCGCATCGGCCGCACCGGCCGTGCCGGCAACCGGGGCTGCGCCATCAGCCTGGTGGAGGCCCACGACATGGCCATGGTGGCCAAGATCGAGCGCTACACCGAGGAGCGCCTCAAGCGCCGGGTGATCGATGAGCTGCGTCCCAAGCACAAGGAAGCCCGGGTGCCGGTGAAGAAGAAAAAGCCGAAGGATGGCAAGAAGAAGTCCGCCAAGAAGAAAAAGAAGTAAGCCATTGTCAGGCGGCCACCTCTGGGTGGCCGTTTTGTTTCAGGGGGAGCCTGGCAGGACCCCGCCGGATCGCGGACAGAAAAAAGCCGACGCATGAACGTCGGCTAACAAAAAAGTGCTTACAACAGAGGATTCATAGGTTCAGACCCGAGGATCCCGTGGTTGGTTCACTTTTTTTGTAATTAATTTTCAGCGCGCTTGAACATCAGGGTGTGCGGGTCCGACTCTTCGGCCACGAAACGGTAGCCGCCATCGTTGAAACCGGTCAGCTGCTCCACCTCGGTCAGGCGGTGCTTGATGATGTGGCGGGCCATCATGCCGCGGGCCTTCTTGGCGTAGAAGCTGATGATCTTGTACTGACCATTCTTCTCGTCCTTGAACACCGGCGTGATGATCCGCCCCGTCAGGGCTTTCGGGCGCACCGACTTGAAATACTCGTCGGAAGCCAGGTTGATCAGCACCTCGTCCCCCTGGGCCGCCAGCGCCTTGTTCAGGTGCTCGGTGATGATGTCGCCCCAGAACTGATAGAGATCCTTGCTGCGCTCGTTGTCGAGGCGGATCCCCATCTCGAGGCGGTAGGGCATCATCAGATCCAGCGGGCGCAGCACCCCGTAGAGACCGGACAGCATGCGCAGATGCGTCTGGGCAAAGGCGAAGTCCTCCTCGCTGAAGTCTTCCACCGCGAGACCGGTGTAGACATCCCCCTTGAAGGCCAGCAGCGCCTGGCGGGCATTGGCCGGGGTGAAGTCCGGTTGCCACTCGCTGAAGCGCGCCGCATTGAGCCCCGCCAGCTTGTCGCTGATCTTCATCAGGCTGGCGATCTGGGCCGGCGTCAGCTGGCGGGCGCGGGTGATGAGCCGGGCGGAGTGATCCAGCAGCTCGGGCTGGGTGAAACGGGAGGTCACCAGCGGCGACTCGTAATCCAGCGTCTTGGCCGGGGAAACCACAATCAGCATAACTTTCCTTCATTCGCGATGGACAGCGCCCCCTCATTATCCATCCAGGGTGGCGCTGTCCAGTGAACCTGTGCCCAGCTGCTGGCGACCGGAGAGCTTGATCTGCAGCCTCAGGTCGTTGGCGGAGTCGGCGTGGGCGAGGGCCTCACTGTAGCCAATTTGGCCGCCACAGAACAGGGTGAACAGCGCCTGATCGAAGGTTTGCATGCCGAGCTCGGTGGATTTGGTCATCACCTCCTTGAGCCGATGGATTTCCCCCTTGCGGATGATGTCGGTGATGAGCGGGGTGTTGAGCAGGATCTCGAAGGCGGCGACCCGGCGCTGACCGTGCAGGTTGGGCAGCAGTTGCTGCGCGACGATGGCGCGCAGGTTGAAGGAGAGATCGAACAGGAACTGGCGGTGTTTCTCCTGGGGCACCAGATGGAGGATGCGATCCAGCGCCTGGTTGGCGTTGTTGGCGTGCAGGGTGGCGAGACAGAGGTGGCCCGTCTCGGCGAACTGGATGGCCAGTTCCATGGTCTCCTGGCTGCGGATCTCGCCGATGAGGATCACGTCCGGGGCCTGACGCATGGAGTTCTTGAGTGCCACATCGAACGACTCGGTGTCTATGCCCACCTCTCGCTGGGTGACCAGGCAGCGGCCGTGGCTGTGCACGAACTCCACCGGATCCTCCACCGTCAGTATATGGCCGTAACCGTGCTGATTGCGAAAGCCTATCATGGCGGCCTGGGTGGTGGACTTGCCGGCACCGGTGGCCCCCACGAACAGCACCAGACCACGCTTGGCCATGGCGACGTCCTGCAGGATTGGGGGCAGTTTCAGCTCCTCAAAGCCGGGGATCTGGGTCTCGATGCGGCGCAGCACCATGCCCGGCTGATCCTGCTGCCAGAAGGCGCTGACCCGAAAACGACCTATCCCCTCGCGGACGATGGCGTAGTTGGCCTCCCGGCTATGCAGGTAGCGTTCGAGGTGCGCGGCATCCAGGCTGCTCCTGACCAGCGTCAGGGTGGTCTGGCGATCCAGCGGGACCTCGCCGAGGGGCACCAGGCGGCCATTGACCTTGAGGGTGGGGGGGGCGCCGACCGTGATGAACAGATCCGACCCCTTTTGTTCAACCAGTGCAGCCAACAGAACATCCATGTTCATAGCGTCTCCTTGGGTTTGAGGTTCTCTTAAATGCTGTTGGGATCGGCCGCCTTGGCCTTGGCATCCAGGGCGGCCACGACGCCACGGTTGACGAGCTGCTTGAGGCTCTGATCCATGGTCTGCATGCCGTGGGTCATCCCGGTCTGGATGACGGAGTAGAGCTGGGCCACCTTGTCTTCCCGGATGAGGTTTCGCACCGCCGGGATCCCCAGCATGATCTCGTGGGCCGCTACCCGGCCGCCGCCGATCCGCTTGAGCAGGGTCTGGGAGATGACGGCGCGCAGGGATTCGGAGAGCATGGATCGCACCATGTCCTTCTCCGCGCCCGGGAAGACGTCGATGATACGGTCGATGGTCTTGGCCGCTGACGAGGTGTGCAGGGTGCCGAACACCAGGTGGCCGGTCTCAGCGGCGGTCAGGGCCAGGCGTATGGTTTCGAGATCCCGCATTTCCCCCACCAGTATGATGTCGGGGTCTTCCCGCAGGGCCGAGCGCAGGGCGTTGGTGAAGCTCTTGGTGTCGCGATGGACTTCGCGCTGGTTGACCAGGCAGCGTTTGTTCTCGTGCACGAATTCGATGGGATCCTCGATGGTGAGGATGTGCTGGTGGGTGTTGTCGTTGATGTAGTCGACCATGGCCGCCAGGGTGGTGGACTTGCCGGAGCCGGTCGGCCCCGTGACCAGCACCAGCCCGCGGGGGAACTCGGCTATCTTGCGAAACATCTCCGGTGCCCCCAGATCCTCGAGGCTCATGACCTGGCTTGGAATGGTCCGGAACACGGCGCCCGAGCCACGGGATTGCTGGAAGGCGTTGACCCGGAAGCGCGCCATGCCGGGCACCTCGAAGGAGAAGTCCACCTCGAAGTTCTCCTCCAGCTCCTTGCGCTGGTGGTCATTCATGATGTCATAGATGAGGGCGTGTACTTCCCTGTGGTCCAGGGCGGGCAAATTGATCTTGCGAACCTCCCCATCAACCCTGATCATCGGAGGAACCCCGGCCGAGAGGTGTAGATCCGAGGCCTTATGCTTTACACTAAAAGCCAATAACTCTGTGATATCCATAGATTTGTTTTTCTCCCATCACAAGATCACGAACGAAATATGAGCCAGATTGCCCAGCACCTGCTTCAGGTAAAGGAACGTATCATACAGGCGGCCAGACGGGTTGGCCGTGGCGCCGATCCTATTGAGCTGCTCGCGGTCAGCAAGACCAAACCCCTCGAGGATATTCAGGCCGCCTATGCCGCCGGCCAGCGCCGCTTCGGCGAATCCTACGCCCAGGAGGCGGCCACCAAGATCGACACCCTGCGTGCCCGGGCCGAACAGACGGCGAGTGCAGACTACGCAGACATAGAGTGGCACTTTATCGGGCCCCTGCAATCCAACAAATCCAGATTGGTGGCGGAGCGATTCGATTGGGTTCAAAGCGTCGATCGTGACAAGCTGATCGAGCGCCTCAACAACCAACGTCCGGCCGGGATGGCGCCGCTAAATGTCTGTCTGCAAATCAATATTAGCGGAGAGAGCAGCAAATCCGGTACGTCGGAGCAAGAGATTTTCCGGCTGGCAGCTCTGGTTGCCGGTTGTGATCGACTGGTGCTGCGCGGCTTGATGGCCATCCCGGAACACACCAGCGACGAGGCGGTGCTGGCCGGGCAGATGCGGCGCATGCAGGCTCTGTTCACCGAGCTTGCGCGACAATACCCGAGTGTCGACACCCTCTCCATGGGGATGACCGAGGATCTGGAGCCGGCGATCGCCCATGGCAGCACCATGGTGCGGGTTGGCACCGCCATCTTCGGCGCCCGCGACTACTCATAGCGAGCACGGGATGCGGTTGCCCCGGCCAACCCCGCCGGGCTTCATCATCCTGCGCCGCACATCCTGACTGGCGAAGGGATTGTGCCCATTGCGGGCCGACAGTCAGGGCGGCAATACCATCAGTTTCGGGAGTCTGTCATCCCCCGGCGTATCGGCGCCGTTACGGCAGATGTCCCAATCACATTGACCACAGGAGTGCGTGATGCAACACCGAATTCTTGCCTTTATCGGCGCAGGCAACATGAGCCGCAGTATCATCGCCGGCCTCATCCAGGCGGGCTATCCCGCCGACTGCATCCTGGCCGCCAACCCGAGCCGTCCCAAGCTGGACGAGTTGGCCTGCCAGTTTGGCATCCGTGTCACCCAGGACAACGCCGAGGCGGCCAGGGCGGCCGATGCCATCGTGCTGGCGGTCAAGCCCCAGCTGATGGCAACCATGCTGACGGAGCTCGTCGCCAGGGTCGGTTCCCTGGAGGGCAAGCTGCTCATCTCCATTGCCGCCGGCATCCGGGTCGAGCGCCTCCAGGAGATGGCGGGCGGTCATGATCGCATCGTGCGCGCCATGCCCAATACCCCCTCCTTGCTGGGGCTCGGCATGACGGGCCTCTATGCGCCTGCCGCCATCGGGCAGGATGATCGGAACTTCGCCGAGCAGATGATGCAGTCCGTGGGCAAGACCCTCTGGACCGAGCAGGAGGCGGGGATCAACGGCGTCATCGCCGCGGCGGGCAGCGCCCCGGCCTACTTCTTCCTGTTCATGCAGGCCATCGCCGAAGAGGCCGAAGCCATGGGATTCAGCCCCGAGCAGGCCCGGCTGCTGGTGCAGCAGACGGCCCTCGGTGCCGCCGCCATGGTGGAGCAGAACCCACAACTCTCCCTGCAGACCCTGCGGGAGCAGGTGACCAGCAAGGGGGGGACCACCGCCGAGGCGGTCAAGACCTTCCAGGAGCAGGGGCTGATGCCGCTCACCGCTCGCGCCATGCAGGCAGCCGTGACCCGCGCCGCCGAGATGGAAACCCTTTTTTGAACACAGTCCTTAACCGGGAGCCCAGATGAATACCGCTTACTTTCTGATTAACACGATTTTCGATCTCTACCTCATGGTGGTGTTGCTGCGCGTCTGGCTGCAGTGGGCCCGTGCCGACTTCTACAACCCCATGAGCCAGATGGTGGTCAAGCTCACCAACCCGCTGGTGGTGCCCCTGCGTCGCATCATTCCGGGCTTTGGCGGGCTGGACATGGCCTCCGTGCTGCTGGCCCTCATCATCGCCTTCGCCAAGCTGGCGCTGCTCAAGAGCATGAACGTGCTGCTGGCTGACTGGCTCACCCTCAGCCTGTTCGCCTTCCTCACCGTGCTGAAGAAAGCGGGCTCCATGATCTTCTGGGTGCTGCTGATCCGCGCTATCCTGAGCTGGGTCAGCCAGGGTCGCAACCCCATCGAGTACGTGATGCATCAGCTGACCGAGCCCTTCCTGGCCCCCATCCGCCGCATCCTGCCGGCCCTGGGCGGGCTGGATCTCTCCGTGCTGGTCGCCTTTATCGCGCTGCAGGCCATAAACTATCTGTTAGGGGATCTGTTCGGCCAGCTGTGGTGGATGATCTGATGCCGGCCGTCCTGCGTGAAGGGGACGATCTGGTACTGCATCTGATGATCCAGCCCAAGGCGAGCCGGGATCAAATCGTCGGCTTGCACGGCGATGAAGTGAAAGTGGCCATCACGGCGCCGCCGGTGGATGGCCAGGCCAACGGCCATCTGATCAAGTATCTGGCCAAGCAGTTCAAGGTGGCCAAGGGGCAGGTCAGGATAGTGCGGGGAGAGCTCGGTCGGCACAAGACGGTGGCCATCGAGGCACCGAGGCAGATCCCCGTCGAGATAGATGCCCTGCTGGAAAGCGGAACAGGAGAGGGATGACATCATGAAAACAGCCTGGATGAGCTGCCTGCTGGCACTCTTGATGGCGCTGCCGTTGCAGGCGGAACAGATGAAGGAGCTGGGCCCCTGGCGGGTGCATTACAGCGCCTTCAACTCCAGCTTCCTCACCCCCGAGGTGGCCAAGGCCTACGGGCTGGAACGCAGCCGCTACAATGGCATCGTCAATATCGCGGTGCAGAACAAACAAGGGGTGGCCCAGGCGGTCGGCATCAGCGGCGAGGCCAAGAACCTGACCGGCACCATCCGCACCCTGAGCTTCCAGGAGGTGAAGGAAGGGGAGTCCATCTACTACCTGGCGGTACTGCCCTATCGCAACGAGGACACCTACCAGTTCACCCTGAAGATCATGGGGGAGGGGCAGCAGCAGACCCTCAGCTTCCAGCAGACCTTCTACGTCGACTGACGCCAGGCGTCACAACAAGCCCCGGACCTTGCGGTTCGGGGCTTTTTTATGCGCCTTTTCTGCGGCCGACCCCGCGTTATCGACTGGCCATGGGGTAGGTGAACAGGGCCAGATGGGTAAAGTTGAACAGGAAGTGCAGCAGGATGGCGACGCCGAGGCGGCCGCTCAGCTGGAACGCCAACCCGTAGCAGGCCCCGGCCAGGGTGGCGAACAGCACCAGCAGCAGACCGCCGGCCAGATGCGCCGCCCCGAACAACAGGCTGGCGGCCAGGATCCCCAGCCAGACCCGGCTGCGCTGGGCGATGGCCTGCTGGATGAAGCCCCGAAACAGCGCCTCCTCCGCCACGCAGGTGAACAGCAGGTTGTTGAAGGCGAACAGCCACCACCAGTGGGGCAGGCCCAGCTCGGGCTTGAGGGCTCCGAGCTGCCAGGCGAGCAACAACATGGCAGCCAGCGGCAACACCAGCAGCGCCAGGGGGCGCCAGCGCAGGGGGCCGCCCTGACCCAGCAGGCTGGGCCAGGCCAGCAGCAGGCCGAAGAAGATCAGCGGCTTGTCCAGATTGAGGTAGAGGGTGAAAGGCACGCTGGCGGGGCCGGCCTGAACCTTGTCCAGTACCCGCAGGTTGTCAAACCCCGGCACCAGGTGCAGGGTGAGCGCGATGGCCCAGAGCAGCACCAGGGCGAGGGCCACCGGGCGCCAGGGCTGGGGCAGCGTGGGAGTGCGCCAGGCCAGCAACAGGCCGGCGAGGCTGACCAGCAGAGCGGGCGGTGCGATACGGCCCAGGGTCAGGGCGGCAGTCAGGGCGACCCCGAGCAGGATGAGGCCGGGCGTGCGTTGGCGGGCGAGACAGAGCAGCACGGCCAGCGCCAGTGTCCCCCAGATCAGGGCATCAGGAAGCGGTAACATTGAGTCTCCTTTTGGCATCGAGGGGGCGCACCTTACCGGCTACCCCTGCCGTGACACAAGGGTCAATAGACTGGTCGGATCCCGTGGCGGTCGAGGATCCTGTCATCGCCGGGATACAAAAAACCGGAGCAGAGGCTCCGGTTTTTTCACATCAGGCGATATTTAAATTTTCATCCACCCACGTCATCAGCATGTATGACTGCCTTTGAGCGCGGGTGTCGAGGCTTATCGGCCGGATTCGGCGATCACCCGGGCGATGATGTCGGCGCGCTTGGTGGCTTCCAGCTCGCCCAGGGCGATGAGACCGGCCTTGAAGATCACGTTCTTCGGCAGGCTGACGTCATCCAGGGTGGTGATGGCCTCGACGTGCATGCCGTTCAGACGGCTGGCATCGCGCGGGCTCAGGTTGACCTGGGTGTTGAGCACCTGCTTGCCCTTCTTCTTGGCCGGGGCGGCTTTCTTCGGTTGATCCTGCTCGTCTTCCGGCAGTTCGTCATCAAAATCGTAAATAGACATAGTCAATCCTGTTGGGTTGTGGCGGGCGCTTGCCCTGCCTGTATTGAATACCTAGCCCATATCCTCGTTGCGGATAAAGGCGCGCCAGGAGGCGAGCACCTGGGCAAAATCTTCCAGCCCGCACATGGCCAGCTGTTCATCATCGTAGTAGGCGAGATCGTCGAGATCCTCGCCCAGCTCGATATTGAGGACGTTGGCCTTGACCTCTGCCTCCTCGTGGGTGAGCAGCAGAGAGTAGTCGCCCCCGGCCAGCTGATACTCGACGCGGGCACGGCTGGAGAGCTCGTCGATGATGGAGAACAGCTGATCGAGCTTCTCCTCATCCTTGCCCACTTCGTCGATCAGCCACTGGCCGATGGCTTCGTGACCCATGGAGAACCGGGCGCGATAGCCACCAAACGGGTCGCGGCGAAATTCATAGTCCATAGCGGCGTCCATCAGATAACGGCAGGCTCATCATCAGGGATCCCGTCAATTCCGTGATCCCTGGCGGGGCATACCTGAGGTAAAGTGGCCTATTCTAGCGATCCCCCCCTCGCTTGTCTTGAGGATGTGGCATCTTTGCGCTGCCACCCGGCTTTTACACGGAGACCCCATGTCGTTCATTTCCCGCTCCCCCGCCACCGATCGGAGTCCCCATGCAGCTTGATGAGAGCCTGGCGCGGCAGATCGTCAGCCGGGCCATGAAGATATTGTCCTTCTCGGTCAACGTCATGGATGAGCACGGTCTCATCATCGCGTCCGGCAACCCGGAGCGCTTGCTTCAGCGTCACGAGGGGGCCGTGCTGGCGCTGACCGAAAACCGGGTGGTGGAGATCAGTGACGCCACCGCCAAGCAGCTCAAGGGGGTCCGCCCCGGCATCAATCTGCCCATCGCCTATCAGGGGGAGTTGCTCGGGGTCATCGGCATCTCGGGGGATCCGGACATCGTTCGTGCCTACGCCGAACTGGTGCGCATGACGGCGGAGCTCATTCTGGAGCAGGCGGCGCTCACCGAGCAGTTGCAGTGGGACAAGCGCCACAAGGAGGAGCTGGTGCTGCAACTCATCCGCGGCGAGGGGCGAGTCGATCAGTTGCAGCAGGCGGCCCGCTTCCTCGGCCTGGATCTGGCCCAGCCACGGGTGGTCGCGGTGCTGGCGCTGGAGGAGGCGGATCCCGCCCGCCTGCGGGAGCTGGTGCACCTGCTGGAGAACCCGGAGCGGGACAACCTGGTGGCCATCAACGGACTGGACGAGATCGTGGTGCTTAAACCGGCCCAGCTTAGCGACGGCGTCTGGCAGTCGGAGCAGGAGCGCAGTCGCATCAAGCAGCTGCTGGCCCGCATTCCCCACTTCAAGATGCGCATCGGGGTGGGTGATTACTTCGCCGGCATCGGCGGACTGGCGCGCTCCTACCAGACGGCGCGAGACACCCTGCGCCGTGGCATGCGCCAGGCGCCGCGCAAGCAGGTCTACTTCTTCGAGGATTATCGGCTGCCGGTGCTGCTCGGCAGTCTGGCGGATTCCTGGCAGGCGGATCAGCTGCGGGCGCCCCTGCAGAAACTGGCCAGGGAGGACGCCAAGGGGGTGCTGCAGAAGACGCTGCGCCAATATTTCTTGCAGGATTGTGATCTGCATCCCTGTGCCGATTCACTCTTCATTCATCCCAATACCCTACGCTACCGCCTGACCCGGATAGAGCAGATAACCGGTTTAAATTTCAACAAGTTAGATGACAAGTTTCTACTCTATCTCGGACTGAATCTGGATAGCTGATTTGTATAATTGAACAAATAATATGGATTTTCGTCATCAAGTTTTGGTTTTTTAACCAAAGCTTTCCCGGCGGGGATCCCCATAATGGCGGCCACTAACTACAACAAAAGGTGCCCGTCATGATCCCTGTATCCGCGCTCGGCGCTCTCGCCGCGCTTACCATCGCCATCTTCCTCATCCTGAAGAAGGTACCGCCCGCTTATGGCATGATCGTCGGCGCTCTGGCCGGCGGCCTGATCGGCGGTGCCGACCTGACCCAGACCGTCGCCCTGATGATCGGCGGCGCCCAGGGGATCACCACCGCCGTGATGCGGATCCTGGCCGCCGGTGTGCTGGCGGGCGTCTTGATTGAATCTGGCGCGGCGACCACCATCGCCGAGACCATAGTCCGCAAGCTTGGCGAGACCCGGGCCCTGCTGGCCCTGGCCCTGGCCACCCTGATCCTGACTGCGGTGGGCGTCTTCGTGGACGTGGCCGTCATCACGGTCGCCCCCATTGCACTCGCCATTGCGCGCCGTGCCGACCTCTCCAAGGCGGCCATCCTGCTGGCCATGATCGGCGGCGGCAAGGCGGGCAACGTCATGTCCCCGAACCCGAACGCCATCGCCGCCTCCGACGCCTTCCACCTGCCCCTCACTTCCGTGATGGCGGCTGGCATCATCCCGGGTCTGTTCGGTCTGGTGATGGCCTACTGGCTCGCCAAGCGCCTCAACAACAAGGGCAGCAAGGTTGCCGCCGACGAGGTGGTGAGCTTCGATGGCGCCGCTCTGCCCGGCTTCATGGCCGCCATCAGCGCGCCCCTGGTCGCCATCCTGCTGCTGGCCCTGCGCCCGGTGGCCGGCATCGTTGTCGACCCGCTCATCGCCTTGCCCCTCGGCGGCCTGGTGGGCGCCCTGATGATGGGTAAATTCAGCAAGGTGAACCAGTTCGCGGTCTCCGGTCTGGCACGGATGGCGCCGGTTGCCATCATGCTGCTGGGGACAGGTACCCTGGCGGGCATCATCGCCAACTCCGGCCTCAAAGATGTGCTGATCAGCGGCCTGACTGCGTCCGGTCTGCCCTCCTACCTGCTGGCCCCCATCTCCGGTGCCCTGATGTCTCTGGCAACCGCCTCGACCACGGCCGGTACCGTGGTGGCCTCCAACGTGTTCAGCTCTACCCTGATCGAACTGGGTATCACCAGTCTGGCAGGGGCCGCCATGATCCACGCCGGTGCCACCGTGTTTGACCACATGCCCCATGGCTCCTTCTTCCATGCCACCGGGGGCAGCGTTCACATGGGTGTGAGCGAGCGTCTCAAGCTCATCCCCTATGAAACTGCCGTCGGTCTGACGATTGCTGCCGTCTCCACCCTGATGTTTGGCGTGTTCGGTCTCGCCTAAGGAATTGATATGAAAATTGTTATCGCCCCGGATTCATTCAAGGAGAGCCTGAGCGCCATGGCGGTGGCTGATGCCATCGAGGCCGGTTTCAAGCAGGTGCTGCCTGACGCTACCTACGTCAAGCTGCCCATGGCCGATGGTGGCGAGGGCACGGTGCAGTCCCTGGTGGATGCCACCGGTGGCCGCATCCTGCCGGTGGAGGTAACCGCCCCGCTCGGCAACCGGGTGCAAGGCTTCATCGGTCTGCTGGGTGACGGCGAGCGTGCCGTCATCGAGATGGCGGCCGCCTCCGGCCTGCATCTGGTGGCGCCCGAGCAGCGCAACCCCTTGCTGACCTCCAGCTGGGGCACGGGGGAGCTGATCCTGGCCGCCCTGGAGATGGGGGTGAGTCACCTCATCCTCGGCATCGGCGGCAGTGCGACCAACGATGGCGGCGCCGGTATGATCCAGGCGCTGGGCGGCAAGTTGCTCAAAGCCGATGGCACTCCCATCGGCCAGGGTGGCGGCAGTCTGAGCGAGCTGGCCAGCATCGATCTGAGCGAGCTGGATCCCCGTCTGACCGGGCTCACCATCGAGGTGGCCTGTGACGTGAACAACCCGCTGTGCGGCCCGAAGGGGGCCTCTGCGGTGTTTGGTCCCCAGAAGGGGGCGACCCCCGAGCTGGTGGCGCAACTGGATGCCAACCTGGCCCGCTACGCCGACTGCATCGAGCAGGCCCTCGGCAAGCAGGTGAAGGAGATCCCGGGAGCCGGCGCCGCCGGTGGCATGGGGGCTGCCCTGGTGGGGCTGCTCGGTGCCGAACTCAAGCCCGGCATCCAGATCGTCATCGAGGCGTTGAAGCTGGCGGAGGCGGTCGCCGACGCGGATCTCGTCATCACCGGCGAGGGACGCATCGACAGCCAGACCATTCATGGCAAGACCCCCATCGGCGTAGCCCGCTGTGCCAAGCAGTTCGGCAAGCCGGTGATCGGCATCGCAGGCTGCCTCACCGATGACTACGGCGTGGTGCATGAACACGGTCTGGATGCCGTCTTCGCGGTGGTCAACCGGGCCATGGCCCTGCCGGAGGCGCTGGCCACCGCCACCACCAATCTGGAGCTCACGGCCCGCAACGTGGCCGCCCTCTACCTGCTGCGCAAATAAACCTCATTCGGCCGGTGCCTGGCACCGGCCAACCCCGCCCCGTGTAGCGGATGTGGCTGGCTGCCTGGCAGCAGACCCTCTGACGCACCTTGCCGATCTCTGATCGGCTTTTTTCATTATCCCGCTGTCTTTTATATGGTTTTTCTATTCTCGTTCGGGCCTTTGCGGCATAGTTAACCCCCATGAAGGGCAAGGTGCGAGGAGACGCCCATGATCCTGCTGACCCTGGGGGTTGTGCTGTTTACCCTGACTCACCTCTATCCCTGCTTCGCCCCGGCACACCGCGCCCGTCTGCGGGAACGGCTGGGGGAGAACCGCTACAAGGGACTCTTCTCCCTGCTGGTGTTCGTGGCCATCGGCTGCATCCTCGCCGGCTGGCGCATGGCCAGCCCCATGCCGCTCTACTTCCTGCCCGCCTGGGGTCCCATGCTGGCGATGGCTACCATGCCGGTGGCGCTCATCCTGCTGTGTGCAGGCCAGGGGAACAACCATTTCAGACGCTACCTGGTGCACCCCCAGCTGATCGGCACCCTGCTGTGGGCGGGCGCCCATCTGGCCGTGAACAGCGAAGCCCGCTCCCTGATGTTGTTCGGTGGCCTGGGTCTGTGGGCGCTCATCAGCCTGGTCTGGATTTCGGTACGGGACTGGCGCGCCGTGCCCCGTCCGGCGGCGACCTGGCAGGGGACGGGGATCAGCCTGGGGGCCGGGCTGGCGGTGACGGCCCTGCTTATCTTCTGGGGTCATGGCTGGCTCACCGGCATTCCCCTGCATTGAGTGATCTGAGGGTCGCCAACAGCGACTTCTGCTGCCAGTATCATGAAACCATGTATACCCACGGGAGAGCGCGAGATGAAATGGAGGATCCTGCTGCTGTGGCTCGGGGCGGGCAGTACCGCCGCCTGTCCTGCCTACTTCAATCTGGAACAGCGGGAGTTGAACAGCACCCAGCGGCATAACCTCTGCCAGCTCACCGAGGGCAAGGTGGTGCTGGTGGTCAACACCGCCTCCTATTGTGGCTATCGCGGCCAGTTCGCGGATCTGGAGCGGCTCTACCAGAACTACAAGGACAAGGGACTGATTATTCTGGGGTTCCCCTCCAACGACTTCTGGCAGGAGTCTGCCGATGAGGGCAAGACGGCGACCGTCTGCCGGCGAGACTACGGCGTTACCTTCCCCATGTTCAACCGCATTGCCGTGCGCGGCAGCGATGCCAGCCCGCTTTACCGGGGGCTGTCAGCCGCCGCCGGTGGTGATGCCCCCGGCTGGAACTTCCACAAGTACCTCATCGGCCGCGATGGCAGGCTGCTTGGCAGCTATGGTGCCAGCCAGGCGCCGGGAGAGGATCCCCTGCTGGGGGAGCTGAAACAGGCGCTCGAACCCTAGGCCGGGTTCCGGGAGTCTGGAATAATGGCTCCCCCTCTCTTCATCTGGACATCCCGTGCTGCAACGTCTGCCCCAAATGGTGATCTTCGATGCCCTGGTCCGTGAACAGGGCATCTCGGCGGCCGCGCGCCGGCTCGGGGTCTCCAAGTCCCACATCAGCAAGCAGCTGGCCCTGCTGGAGGCCGAACTAGGCGCCCAGCTGGTGCAGCGCACCACCCGCCGCTTCGCCCTGACCGACCTCGGTCAGGAGTATGCCCGCCACTGCCGGGCCCTGGTGGCGGTGGCGCTGGAGGCGGACTCCATGGTGGCGGAGCGCCGCGGCAAGGTGAGCGGGGTGCTGCACCTCGGGGTCGGCCAGTCCTTCGGCCGGTTGCACGTGATCCCGCGGCTCAAGGCGTTTCAGGCGCGCTATCCCGAGCTGGAGCTGGAGGTGTCCCTGTTCGATCACCGCACCAACCTGGTGGACGAGGGGCTGGATCTCTGGATCACCACCTATGAGGACAAGCCGCAAGCCCTGGTGGGGCAGCGACTGGCGGACATCGGCTTCGTGCTGGTGGCCTCGCCGGACTACCTGTTGAGCCACGGTACGCCGCTGCAACCCAAGGATCTCGCCCAGCACAACTGCATCACCTATCAGAGCCGGGAGCGGCGTTATCACGAGTGGTCGTTTCGCCAGGGCAAGGAGCGCCAGACGGTGCAGGTGGCGGGCAACTACCGGGTGGATCTGGCGGAGGCGGTGCGGGACGCGGCGCTGGCCGGTCTCGGCATCGCCTATGTGGCCAACTACTTGCTGGACAAGGAGTTGCAGAGCGGTCAGCTCATTCCCCTGCTGCCCCAGTGGCGGCCGAACCAGAAGATGGCGGTACACGCCGTCTATGCCAGGCGCGAGCACCTGGATCCCAAGATCCGCCTGTTCATCGACTTCCTCAAGGAGAGCTTCGGCCCCACCCCTTATTGGGAGCAGCGGCTCAGCCCCTGGCTCGGGGGCAAATTGTCCGGCAGGGAGGAATGATCGTTTCCATATAAGAACACTGGCTTTCTCGTGATATCAAAGATCAGCGAAATCAGCAGCTTGCCGCAACCGATATCGTGAAAACGTTTTTGCTAACAGGGCTGTAACCGGGCGGGCTTGCAGTGATGGGGGAGGGGGCGCAGAATCCGCGCCCATCTTTTATCTCACTCGATGGACTCCCTATGATCGCCCTGCTCGGCATGCTGAGTATTCTGGCCATGGCCGTACTCTGCTCTGATAATCGTCGTCGTATCCCGTTGCGAACAGTGGGCTTCGCCCTCTGCCTGCAAGTGCTCTTCGCCGCCCTGGTACTCTGGCTGCCCGCGGGTCAGCACGTGCTGAACGGCGTGAGCGAGAGCGTCAGCAGCGTGATCGGTTACGGCCAGGAGGGGATCGCCTTCCTGTTCGGGGATCTCGCCAAGTTCAAGCTGGGCTTCATCTTCGCCTTCAACGTGTTGCCGGTGATCATCTTCTTCTCCGCCCTCATCGCCATCCTCTACCACATCGGCCTGATGCCCAAGGTGATCGCTCTGCTGGGGGGTGGCTTGCAGAAGCTGCTGGGTACCGGCCGCGCCGAGAGCCTCTCCGCCACCGCCAACATCTTCGTCGGCATGGTGGAAGCGCCCCTGGTGGTCAAGCCCTACCTCTCCAAGATGTCCGACTCCCAGTTCTTCGCGGTGATGAGCTGCGGCCTGGCCTCGGTGGCCGGTGGCACGCTCGTGGGCTATGCCAGCATCGGGGTCGAGCTGAAATACCTGATTGCGGCGGCCTTCATGTCGGCCCCTGCCGGTCTGGCCATGGCCAAGATCCTGGTGCCGCCGGGTGAACAGGAAGTGGATCACCATGAGGACGTGGAGATCCCCCGTGCCACCAACGTCATCGAGGCGGCGGCTGACGGGGCCATGTCCGGCCTGAACATCGCGGTGGCGGTGGGGGCGACCCTGCTGGCCTTCGTCGGGGTGATCGCCCTGCTCAACGGCCTGCTGGGCTGGGCCGGGGATCTGGTGGGGCTGGAGCTGAGCTTCCAGATCATCCTGGGCTGGCTGTTTGCTCCCGTCTCCTGGCTCATCGGGGTGCCCTGGGATCAGGCTCAGGCCGCCGGGGCGCTTATCGGTACCAAGATCGTCATCAACGAATTCGTCGCCTTCATCGCCCTGGTGCAGGATCAGACCCTGAACGAGTCGAGCAAGGCCATCGTCACCTTCGCCCTGTGCGGCTTTGCCAACATCTCCTCCATGGCGATCCTGATCGGTGGCCTGGGAGCCATGGTGCCGGAGCGCAAGGCCTTCATCGCCCGCTACGGCATGCGTGCCATCCTGGCCGGCGTGCTGGCGAACCTGATGAGCGCCTCCCTCGCGGGTCTGTTCCTCAGCCTCTGATTGACCACCGAAGCTAGCACCTTCCGGTCAGGGCCCGCTTCGGCGGGCTTTTTTGTGGCCGGATGGCAGGCAAAAAAAAGCGCCTCTGGGGAGGCGCGGGGAAAAAGACAGATTGGAAGCGTCACATGGGTGCGACCTGGATGAGGGATGAGCCATGCCACCCAGGTACAGGGTCATCATGCCTCCCTTTCTCTGAAGCCCTTCTGAGGCGATTCTTCATACTGTGTTCATTTTGATAAACGCTGCCCAGTATTCATGGGGCACGCCTGTGATGCTGTGTTTATTTAAATAATCAGCACTTTATTTTGATGGATTCATTATTGGCAGCATGGACGGGATGTTTTGCTCCCCCGGGATCGGGGGAGAAGAGATCCCCGGAGGCCTGCGGCTGTCAGGCGGTGAGGATGGGGCCCCGCTGGCTCTGGGCTAGACGAGCAATCATTGGCATTGAAGGGACAGGGCGGCGCCGTCAGGGGGTGAGGACAAAGTCCCGGTGACTCTGTTCCAGGGAGAGCAGCCACTGCTTGATGGGCAGTCCGCCCCCGTAGCCGACCAGCTTGCCGCTGCGGCCGATGACGCGATGGCAGGGCACTATGATGCTCAAGGGGTTCTGGCCGTTGGCGGCTCCCACGGCGCGCACCGCCTTGGGGTTGCCGATGGCGCTGGCGATGTCGAGATAGCTGACGGTCTCGCCATAGGGAATGTCGCACAGGGCCCCCCACACGGCTTGCTGGAAGTCGGTGCCACGGGCAGCAAGGGGCAGATCGAAGCGCTGCAGCTGGCCGGCAAAGTAGGCCTCGAACTGGGCGAGATAGGGGGCGAGGGCCTGCGGGTCTTGCAACCACTCCGGGGCCGGCACTATGGGTCTCTCCCCTCGCACGAACTCCACAAACCGCAGACCCCGGGCGTCGATGGCGACGAGCAGGGGGCCATGGGCACTGTCACAAAAGTCGTATCTTATCTGCATGTTGCTTCTCTGCACCTCATGGCGCGCATTCTGGGCTAATCCAGCCCGGGTTTGCCGCGGGTGGATTTTATCTCCCCCTTGCGCTTCTTGGCATCGACCCGTTTGCGCTGGGAGCTGCGGGTCGGTTTGGTGGCGTGGCGCGCCTTGGGGCGCCAGGCGGCTTTTTTCAGCAACTCCACCAGGCGGTTCATGGCCTCCTTGCGATTCATGTCCTGGCTGCGATGGGTCTCGACCCTGATCTGGATGAAGCCATCGTGGATCCGGCTGTCGGCGAGCTTCTCCAGCCCCTCCTTGTAGAGCGGTGTCAGGCTGGGAGAGTCCCGGTAATCGAAGCGCAGCCAGACGGCGGAGTCCGTCTTGTTGACGTGCTGACCGCCGTTGCCCTGGGCGCGCATGGTCTGGAATTGCAGCTCATGCCAGGGAATGGTGACGCTGTTGGAGATGACTAACATGGGGCGATGCTCTCATTTGGTGCATCAAGGGAGTCTGGTGCAGCTTGGTGCCTCATATTGGGGCGAGTTGCGCTTCCTTGGTGATCCCGGACCCTGATGGCCCAAGGGTTAAAGGCTATCTTGATGAAAATAAACAATAAAAATACTTGGCACAAGAATTGATGACTCTTCCACGACATACCATGGATTGGGAGCAACCAGATGAAGCTGATTACTGCGATTATCAAACCCTTCAAGTTGGACGATGTGCGCGAGGCCATCGCCAGCCTGGGGGTCGAAGGCCTGACGGTATCCGAGGTCAAGGGCTTCGGCCGCCAGAAGGGGCATACCGAATTATACCGGGGAGCCGAGTACCAGGTCGACTTCCTGCCCAAGGTGAAGCTGGAGATCGCCACCGCCGACGACAACGTGGAAGGGGTGATCGAGGCGATCTGCAAGGCGGCCTACACCGGCAAGATCGGCGACGGCAAGATCTTCGTCTACGACCTGCTGCAGGCGGTGCGGATCCGTACCGGCGAGAGCGACGACGAGGCGCTCTGATCCTCGCGCGGCCCGATCCCTCGTTTCGCGGGTTGGAAGGGGGATGGGCAGCATACCGTGCCAGATCGAGGCAGTAATAGAGTGAATTATCATTGATAGGCCGGAGGCTATGCCATCCGGCCTTTTTGTTTAGTCAATGGTTAAATATGTGATCCTACCTCCCGGAATCGCCTTGATCCCTGGGTTGCGCCTCGTGCAGAATGCAAACAAAAACAATTCTCAACGACACGCAACACAAGGAACGGATGACGATGAAAATGAAGATGCTGGCGCTGGCTTTCTCCACTCTGGTCGCCCAGTCGGCCTTTGCCGCCGCAGAAGTGAATGTCTACTCCAACCGCCAGGATGAGCTGATCAAACCCATCATCCAGCAGTTCGAGAAGGAGACGGGGATCAAGGTCAACGTGGTGTTCGCCAAAGAGGGGCTGAACGAGCGTCTGGAGCGGGAAGGCAAGCTCTCCCCGGCTGACCTGATGCTGACCGTCGACATCAGCCGCCTGACCGATCTGGTGGACAAGGATCTGGTGCAAGCGGTGGACAGCAAGACCCTGCAGGAGAACATCCCCTCCATCTACCGGGATCCGGACAACAAGTGGTTTGCCCTGACCACCCGGGTGCGTGCCATCTACTCCAGCAAGGATCGTCTCGGCAAGCTCGATACCATTCGCTACGAAGATCTGGTGAAGCCTGAATTCAAAGGGAAAATCTGTACTCGCAGCGGCAAGCACGATTACAACGTGGCCCTGGTCTCCTCGATGATCGTCCACCACGGCATGGCCGACACCAAGACCTGGCTGGAAGGGGTCAAGGCCAACCTGGCGCGCAAGCCCCAGGGCAACGACCGGGATCAGGTCAAGGCGATCAAGGACGGTATCTGTGACGTATCGCTGGGCAACAGCTACTACCTCGGCGCCATGCTGAAGGATCCGGCGCAGAAGTCCTGGGCCGATGCGGTGGAGATCAACTTCCCGAACCAGGCCGATCGCGGTGCCCACGTCAACGTGAGCGGCGTGGCCATGACCAAGTACGCCAAGAACAAGGAAGCGGCCCAGAAGCTGATGGAGTTCCTCTCCGGCGACACCGCCCAGCACCTGTACGCGGACGTGAATGCCGAGTATCCGGTCAAGGCCGGGGTGGAGCCTTCCGCCATGGTCAAGTCCTGGGGCAGCTTCAAGTCTGACACCCTGCCGGTCAGCGACTACGCCAAGCACCGCAAGGATGCCCTGCAACTGCTGGATGAAGTGAAGTTCGACCTGTAATCGGATGGGGCCGCTGGCCCCATCAAACCTTGTGATCTCATGAAACATCCTGTCTGGATTGCCGGCAGCTGGGCGAGTGCCCTGCTGCTGGGTTTGCCCGTCATCGCCCTCGTCTTCTCCGCCTTCTCGGCGGACGGCGCCCTGTTCGCCCATCTCGCCGATACCGTCTTGCCGAACTACCTCGCCAACACCGCCGGACTGGTGCTGGGGGTGGTGGGGCTCAGCCTGTTGTTCGGGGTGCCGACCGCCTGGCTGGTGGCCATGTGCCAGGTGCCTGGCCGCCGGGCGTTGCAGTGGGCACTGATGCTGCCCATGGCGATGCCGTCCTATATCGTCGCTTACGTCTACACGGATCTGCTGGACTACTCGGGCCCCTTGCAGGCGGGGCTGCGCGCCCTGTTTGGCTGGCAGAGTCCGGCCGATTACTGGTTCCCGGCCATCCGCACCCTGGGGGGGGCGGCCTGGGTGCTGGCACTGGTGCTCTTCCCCTATGTCTACCTGCTGGCCCGCGCCTCTTTTCTTGAGCAGTCGGTCAGCCTCATTCACTCCAGCCGCTTGCTCGGCTGTACCCCCTGGCAGAGTTTTCGCCGTCTGAGCCTGCCGATGGCGCGCCCCGCCATCATGGTGGCCGCGTCACTGGTGGCAATGGAGACCCTGGCGGACTTTGCCACCGTCCACTTCTTCGCCCTCAATACCCTGACGACGGCCATCTACGACACCTGGCTCGGCTATGGCAGCCTGGCCACCGCCGCCAAGCTCTCCTGCCTGATGCTGCTGGCGGTGGTGCTGCTCATCGCCATCGAGCGCCGCTCCCGCCGGCGTCAGCAGGTGTTCCAGAAATCCATGGGCCATGAGGCGCCGCTGCGCTATCCCCTCGAAGGTGGCTGGCGCCTGCTCGCCGGGCTCTGGTGCTGGGGGCTGGTACTGGCGGGCTTCGCCTTGCCGTTCGCCATCCTGCTCGATTACGGGGTACGCTACTTCGCGCTCTCCTGGACGCCGGAGTTTGTGCGCTTCGCCGGCAACAGTTTGGCTATATCGGCGCTGACCGCCCTGCTGGCCATGGCCGTCGCCCTGCTGCTCGGCTTCTGCCGTCGCCTCGATGGGGACGCTCGCAGCCTCCTGCCCCTGCGCATCGCCAGCCTGGGGTACGCCATGCCGGGCACCGTGCTCGCCATCGGGGTGCTGGTCCCCCTGACCGCATTGGACTTTGGCATCAACGATCTGGCCGAGTGGCTCGGCATGCAGGGGCCCGGTCTGTTGCTGACCGGCACCCTCACCGCCATCGTGTTTGGCTATCTGGTGCGCTTCGTGGCCATCGCCATCGGATCGGTGGAGAGCAGCATGGGCAAGATCTCCCCGAGTCTGGATGCGGCGGCCCGCTCCCTGGGTCAGGGGAGCGGCGGCATGTTGCGACGAATACACCTGCCCCTGGTGCGGCGCGGCCTGTTCGCCGGCGCCCTGCTGGTATTCATCGAATCCATGAAGGAGTTGCCCGCCGCCCTGCTGCTGCGCCCCTTCAACTTCGAGACCCTGGCGACCCATGTCTATCAGTTTGTCTCGGACGAGATGCTGGAGCGGGGGGCGCTCGGTGCCATCGTCATCGTACTGGTGGGGCTGGTGCCGCTCATCTGGATCAACCGCAACCTGGACAGTCAGGGGCACTGAGCCCGCGTCCAGCCTGGGTAAAAGAACAAAGGAGACGAGCCTTGTCTTGTCTGAATATCGAGAAGGTCAGCTGTCACTACAACGGTCGGCCCGTGCTGGAACAGCTCTCACTGCAGGTGGCCGACAACGAGATCGTCTGCCTGCTGGGGGCCAGTGGCTGCGGCAAGACGACCCTGCTCAAGGCCGTGGCCGGCCTGCTGCCGCTCGCTGAGGGGGAGATCCGGCTCGGCGAGACCCTGCTGGATGGGCCGGGCCGGATCCTGGCGCCGGAGGCGCGCAACATCGGCATGATCTTCCAGGATTACGCCCTCTTCCCCCATCTGACGGTGGCCGAGAACGTCGGCTTCGGGTTGACCCGCCAGAGCCGCAGTGTGCGTGAGCAGCAGGTGACGGAGGCGCTGGCCCTGGTCAATCTGCAGGGGTTGGGGGATCGCTACCCCCATCAGCTCTCCGGCGGCCAACAGCAACGGGTCGCCATCGCCCGCGCCCTGGTGTGCAAGCCGCGGCTGATGCTGCTGGACGAGCCCTTCTCCAACATCGACACCCAGGTGCGGATGAAGCTCATCCTCGAGATCCGCGCCCTGCTCAAGCGCCAGGGCATCGGCGCCATCTTCGTCAGCCACAGCAAGGAGGAGGCCTTCGCCTTCGCCGACCGGCTGGCGCTGTTCCGGGCCGGTCGCATCGAGCAGGTGGGGGAGCCCGAACAGCTCTATCGCCGTCCACAGAACCGCTTCGTGGCGGAATTTCTCGGCGGGGTCAACTACCTGGCCGCCGAGGTGCTGGACAGCCACGGCGTGCAGACTGTGTTGGGGCGGATAACGGGCCATGAGCCCCATGGCCGGGCCGTCGGCGAGCGGCTGCAACTCATGCTCAGGCCCCAGCAGCTGGTGCTGACGGCGGCGACTGAAGGGAACCTGCTGATACGGGAGCAGCAATTCCTCGGCCACCACTGCCGGGTGCTGGTGGCGTGCGGGGATCAACTGCTGGAGGCCAGCATTGGCGAGCCCCTCGAGGGAGAGTGTGCCAGGGTGACGGTTGCCCCCCATGCCCTGGTGCTGTTTGGGGATGTGGCCGATAGCGATGTGAAATCAAGGAATTGGCCCCATTCCGGTTTATAATCCCGCGATGCCCTAGCCAATGTCTTTGGAGAGAGAAATGAAAGCCCAAGCCGGGATCTGCGCAGAGCCGAATCTGCACGCCCTCTATCTGATGTTCAATCGCACCGGTGACGGCGCCGAGCTGGCGGCCCGTCTGGCCAAGCTGCCTGTGCTGTGGGATGCGGTGAGTGCCGATTTCCCCGATGCCGCATTCAGCGGCCTGGTGGCAGTCGGTGCCGAAGGGTGGGATGCCGTCTATCCGGTTGCCCGCCCGCCCCAGTTCCGTGGTTTCATGGCGCAGTCTGCCAACGGTCAGGAGGCACCGAACACCCCGTTCGACTTGTTCGTGCAACTGCGCGCCGATCGGGTGGACGTGTTGCATCACGCCGGTCAGCGGGTGATGGCGCTGCTGGCGGGTCTGGCAGCGTTGGCCGAAGAGGTGCGCGGCTTCCGCAACCTGGATTGCCGCGATCTGACCGGCTTCGTCGATGGCACCGAGAATCCGCAAGAGGATCATCGGGCCGAGGTGGCGCTGCTGGAAGGGGGCGAGTTTGCCGGTGGTTCCTACATCCACGTGCAGCGCTGGGTTCACGCCCTGGCGGACTGGGAGAAGCTGGCTCTGAAGGAGCAGGAAGACATCATCGGCCGCACCAAGGCCGACAACATCGAATACGAGTCTGCCGACAAGCCGCTGACCTCCCACATCAAACGGGTCAACCTCAAGACCCCCAAGGGGGAGTCCATGGAGATACTGCGCCAGAGCATGCCCTGGGGCACCATGCGCGAGCAGGGGCTCTACTTCATCTCCTGCTGCCGCACGCCGCTGCACTTCAACGCCATGCTGGCCAGCATGTACAAGGGGGAGGGCAGTCACTACGATCACCTGCTGCGTTTCACCAAGGCGGTGACGGGGGCTGCCTTCTTCGCTCCTTCACAAGATTTCCTGCTATCCCAGGGGAAATAACAGCACGAATGCGCTGAAAAATGTGCCCGAGCGGGCGCTCCGGCATGGATCTCTGACCCGGTCGGCGCATCTCTGGCGCCGGGCAGTAGAGCTCGGATGCAAGTCAGGCCGCCAGCAGGCGGCCCAGAAAACAAAAATCCCGGCCTAGGCCGGGATTTTTCGTTCGGGTCGTGGCGCCGCCAGGGTGGCAACCCGATCAGGGGGTCTGTTCGAACAGCTCGAGCGCCGAGAGGTAGAGTTCCTCGATATCGGTGTCGCTGGTCGGGGTGATGAAGATGGTGTCATCACCGGCGATGGTGCCGAGGATCCCTTCGGCCTTGCCGAGGGAGTCGAGCAGGCGGGCGATCAGCTGGGCGGCACCCGGACTGGTGTGGATCACCACCAGGGCGCCATTGTGGTCGACGTCCAGTACCAGATTCTTGAGGGGGCTGGAGGTGGTCGGCACACCCAGTTCCACCGGCAGGCAGTAGACCATTTCCATCTTGGCATTGCGGGTGCGGACGGCGCCGAAGCGGCTCAGCATGCGCGATACCTTGGATTGGTTGATGTTCTCGAAGCCCATCTCTTGCAAGGCAGTGACTATCTCTGCCTGGGAGCCAAAACGCTCCTCTTTTAGCAGGGCTTTAAAGGCCTTGGCCAGTTTTTCTTGCTTGTCGTTATGTTTCATCTTGGACTCACGAATGAGGGGAGTGGTCGCCCGTCACGCTCAGGGGACAGGTACGAACAGCGCTGCTATTTTGCATTCATATGCCGGTTTTGGCAAGGAAGCGGCGCTTCTTCTGCATATTGATTCAAATATAGCTTGCATCCACTTATGCTAGCGCTAGAATCAGGACGAAATTTTGAAAACTTATTCAATTAGGTCGTATGGGTATTGAATTAATCGGCATCGAGAAATCCTGGCACAAGGTGCAGGTACTGCAGCAGGTCAGCTTTAAGACCGCTCCCGGCGAAACCTTGGTATTGCTGGGCCCTAGCGGTGCGGGCAAGAGTTCCCTGCTGCGCATGATGAACCTGCTGGATACCCCGGATGCCGGTGTGCTGCGCATTGGCGACAGTGAATTTTCTTTCCCGAGCGACCTCTCTGCGGTGCAATTCAATCGCCAGGCCCAGGCCCTGCGCCGCAAGGTGGGCATGGTCTTTCAGCAGTACAACCTCTGGCCCCATCTCACCGTGATGGAGAACCTCATCGAGGCGCCCATCAAGGTGCTCGGCATGAACCGTGAGGCCGCCATCGACAAGGGGGCCTATCTGCTGGCCCAGCTGCAGCTCGCCGACAAGCGCGACGCCTGGCCTGCTCGCCTCTCCGGTGGCCAGCAACAGCGGGTGGCCATCGCCCGCACCCTGATGATGGATCCCCAGGTACTGCTGTTCGACGAGCCGACCGCCGCGCTCGATCCTGAAATTACCAAAGAGGTGGCGGAGATTATCCGCGGCCTGAGCCAGACCGGCATCACCCAGGTGGTGGTGACCCACGAGGTGGAGTTCGCCCGCAAGGTGGCCAGTCAGGTGATCTATCTGGAGAAGGGGCGGATCATCGAATCCGGTAGCGCCGCTATCTTCCAGGCCCCGCAAACCAGCCGGTTTGCCGAATTCTTGATGCATTGATATTGAGTCGATAAGGAAGCTGTCATGAAAAAGAGTCTGTTGTTGGTTGCGGCCATGGGCCTGCTGAGCACCTCCGTGCTGGCCAAGGAGATCAAGTTCGCCACCGAGGCTACCTATGCGCCGTTCGAATACCTGGACGACAAGAACGAGTTCCAGGGCTTCGACATCGATCTGGCCCGCGCCATCTGCGCCCAGGCCAAACTGGAGTGCAGCTTCCACAACCAGGCGTTTGACAGCCTGATCCCCAGCCTCAAGTTCCGTCGCTATGACGCCGCCATCGCCGCCATGGACGTGACCCCGGAGCGGGCCGCCCAGGTCGACTTCTCCGACATCTATTACGAGAACTCCGCAGTCTTCGTCGCCAAGAAGGGCGCCTACAAGGGACCGGAAGATCTGGTGGACAAGACGGTCGGCGTGCAGAACGGTTCCTCTCACCAGTCCTACCTGGTGGATAACTGGATCAGCAAGGGCCTGCTCACCGTGCCCTATGCCAGCTACCAGAGCGCTTTCCTCGACATGATGAACGGCCGCACCGACGGCGTCTTCGCCGATACCGCCGTGGCCGCCGAGTGGCTCAAGCAGCACCAGGATTACGGCGTGATTGGCACCCCCGTGACCGACGCCAAGTACTTCGGTACCGGTTTTGGCATCGCCGTGGCCAAGGACAACACAGAGCTGCTGACCCAGCTGAACAAGGGGCTGGCCGAGATCAAGGCCAACGGCACCTATCAGAAGATCTATGACAAATACTTCGCGCAGCAATAAGCCATGTTGAGTCTGTTGTTGGATGCGGCCTGGATGACGCTGGGGCTGGCCCTGGCGTCTCTGGCGGGGGGCATGGTGCTGGCGCTGGGGTTCAGCGCCGCCGAGCTCAGCAAGCGCGGCTGGCTGGTGTGGCCGGTGGCCACCCTGACCACCCTGATCCGCGGGCTGCCCGAGTTGCTGGTGGTGCTGTTCATCTACTTCGGCTCGACCCAGGTGCTGTTCCTCATCACCGGCGAGTACGTGGAGTTCAGCCCCTTCGCCTGCGGCGTGCTGGCGCTCTCCCTGCTGTTTGCCAGCTATGCCACCCAGACCCTGCGGGCAGCCCTCAATGCGGTGCCCGCCGGACAACGGCTGGCGGCCTTGGCCCTCGGGCTTGGCAAGGGACATATCTTCTTTCGCATCGTGCTGCCCCAGGCCTGGCGCCATGCCCTGCCCGGGCTCGGCAACCAATGGCTGGTGCTGCTCAAGGATACGGCCCTGGTCTCCCTCATCGGGGTGAACGAGATGATGCGACAGGCCCAGATGGCCTCGGCCAGCACCTATCAACCCTTCACCTGGTATGCCGCCGCGGCCCTCATCTATCTGGCCATCAGTCTGGTGAGTGAGTTCGGCCTCAAGCAGGCTGCCCGTTATACCCGCCGTTACGGAGGCTGACCATGCAGGATTACCTCATGACCCTGCTGGGTGGCTTGGCCATCACCCTGCAACTCACGGCATCGAGCCTGTTGCTCGGCGTGCTGCTCGCCGTCGCCATGACCTGGGTGCTGGAGCGTCGCATCCCGGTCGCCACCCAGCTGGTGCAACTCTGGGTGCTGATCTTCACCGGCACACCGCTGCTCATCCAGATCTTCCTCATCTACTACGGTCCCGGCCAGTTCGAATGGCTGAAAGCGAGTCCGCTCTGGCCGCTGCTCAAGCAGCCCTGGTTCTGCGCCGTGCTGGCGCTCGGCTTCAACACCGCGGCCTACTCCACCCGGCTGTTCAAGGGGGCGCTGGACGCCATCCCCGCTGGCGAGGTGGAAGCCTGCCGCGCGCTTGGCTTCTCCGCCGGTCAGACCCTGTGGATGAAGGCTCGCCACGCCGCCCGCCGGCTGGTGCCCGCCTACTCCAACGAGGTGATCCTGGTGCTCAAGGGGAGTTCGCTCGCCAGCACCATCACCATCATGGACATCATGGGGCTGGCCCAGCGCCTCAACGCCCAGACCTATGACACCTTGGCCGTGTTCACCGTGGCGGGAGCCCTCTACCTGACCATGAATGGATTGTTAACAATTGGTTTCCGTTGGTGTGAGCGCCGGGCACTGGCATTCCAGTCATAAAGCAGTGTTATTTACCTCTTAATGGTCAAGGAAGCACAGGAAATCTGTGCTTTCCCTCCCATAAATCGCATATTCCGCTCTGTTTTCCTCGTCGCTGTTCCCTGGCTCACAGAACCTGTGATTACAACTGTTATCAGATTGTTTTTTAGCAGGGGATCCTTTAAGGTGATGCCCACAATAAGAAGCCGTCTTAATCCCAACAAGAAACAACCTTAAACCTACGCTTGAACATGGAGTTGATCATGAAAGTTGCCGTTCTGGGTGCCGCCGGTGGCATCGGCCAAGCCCTCGCTCTGCTGTTGAAAAATCGCCTGCCTGCTGGTTCCGAATTGAGCCTGTATGACATCGCCCCGGTCACCCCGGGTGTTGCAGCCGATCTGAGCCACATCCCGACTGACGTGAAAGTAAAAGGTTTCTGCGGTGAAGACCCGAGCCCGGCTCTGGTTGGCGCCGATGTCGTACTGATCTCCGCCGGCGTGGCGCGCAAGCCCGGCATGGATCGTTCCGACCTGTTCAACATCAACGCCGGTATCGTCAAGAACCTGGTCGAGAAGTGCGCGGCCAGCTGCCCGAAGGCACTGATCGGCATCATCACCAACCCGGTCAACACCACGGTCGCCATCGCCGCCGAAGTGCTGAAGAAGGCCGGTGTCTATGACAAGCGTCGCCTGTTCGGCGTGACCACCCTGGACGTCATCCGTGGCGAAACCTTCGTGGCCGAGGCCAAGGGCCTGAACGTCGACAAGGTGCGCATCAACGTGATCGGTGGCCACAGTGGCGTGACCATTCTGCCGCTGCTGTCCCAGATCGAAGGGGCCAGCTTCAGCGCCGATGAAGTCGCCGCCATGACCAAGCGTATCCAGAACGCTGGTACCGAAGTGGTGGAAGCCAAGGCCGGTGGCGGCTCCGCGACCCTCTCCATGGGTCAGGCTGCTTGCCGTTTCGGTCTGTCCCTGATCAAGGGTCTGCAGGGCGAAGCCAATGTCATCGAGTGCGCCTATGTGGAAGGCAACGGCGAGCACGCCACCTTCTTCGCGCAGCCGGTGCTGCTTGGCAAGAACGGCGTCGAGTCCGTGCTGGACTACGGCAAGCTGAGCGCCTTCGAGCAAGAAGCCATGAACAGCATGCTGGCCACCCTGAAGGCCGACATCCAGCTGGGTATCGACTTCGTCAAGTAAGCCGCTTGAGTCGTCACAAGGGGAGTTTCGGCTCCCCTTTGTCGTTTCTGGTGCCGGTGAGACGCTAACGAAACGGGGGAGGCTGCCGATAACAGGAGGCAGCAGGAGATCCTTATGATTAAACCCAGTTCCCTCGTCGGCCTTATCTGTCTATGCAGCCTCCCCTTGCAGGGGGCAGAGAGTGTTTCGGCCGCCTCCGCTACCCTGAGTCCGGCCTCCTCTGCCGCCGCAGCCCCCCTGGTCGAGACGCCGACCTCGACTGCGATCTCGTTGACGAACGCCTTGCCGGCGTCTGCTGCCATCGGTTCCGCGGCTCCCATTGCCCCCCCAATCATTGCCCCGCAAGACGCGGCGGCGGTGACGGCGCCCTTGGCTCCGGTCCAGGTGGCTCCGGTCAAGGCTCAGGCTTCGGCCCCCCTGCCCAAGGCGGCGGTCCCCGCTGCCATCGCCAGCGGAGAGCTACAGGCGGTGCCGCTCTATCGGCAGGATGAGCTGCTCAACTGGATAGAACAGGGGCGCCATCTGGCCCGGGTAAAACAGGACAGGTGCCAGTTGACCCAAGACATCGAGGCGCGGGCCTCGGTGATGAAGATCCCGGCCTACCAGTTCCTGTTGGGAGACATGCTGGCCTGGGGAGTCTGTATCAAACCCAATGCGGAGATTGGGGTCCAGTACATGTGGGAGGCGGCCAATCAGGGATTGGCCCCGGCCCTGGAGCAGCTTGGCCGCTACTACTGGAAGGGGATACTGGTGCAGAAGGATCTGGTACGTGCCGAGACCCTGATGCGGGAAGCGGCGAGCCTGGGATTCTTGCGGGCCCAGATCGAGTGGGTGGAGATGTTGTTGCAAGGCATGGGGAGCCCGCTGGATTACGAGGAGGCGTATCACTGGCTGCACGGGGCCGTCATCGGTGACAAGGCGACTCACCAGAAGGCGGCCAGCCTGCTGAGCCAACTGGGCAAACGCATGCCGGCCAATGCCATCGCCCGCGCCAAGGCTATGCGCTAAAGCCCAGTTTGCCGGACGAATAGGACGAGGCCCACCCTGACGGTGGGCCTCGTTGTTTTGAAGGGGATATCGGGCTTAGAAGTCCTGGTGGGGGCCAAAGACTTCGTAGTGCATCTTGTCGGCAGGCACGCCGAGATCGCTCAATTGCCCCTTCACAGACTTCATGAACGCGATCGGGCCGCAGAAGTAGAAGTGGGCATTGGCCGGGATGAGGCCGCTGACCTGTTCAATATTCAGCATGCCGGCGAAGTCGTAGTCCTTCCCTTGTGCATCCTGCGCCTGTGGTTCCCGATACCAGACCCGGCTCTCCAGATTGGCATGTTGCCGGCTCTTGTTCCGGATCTCCTCGTTGAAGGCGTGCAATGCCCCGTGCTCGCAGGCGTGCAGCCAGCGGATATCGGCATCATGGCCCTTTGTCAGCAACTGGTTGAGCATGCTCAACATGGGGGTCAGGCCTACGCCGGCGCTGAGCAGCACCACGGGCGTACGGGCATCGGTCTGCAGGAAGAAGTCACCGGTCGGCGGCATCAGGGCCACCTCGTCACCGACTTGCAGCACGTCGTGCAGCAGGTTGGAGGCCTGACCCTCTGGCTCACGCTTGACGCTGATGCGGTAGTCGCGGCCATTGGGGGCGTCGGAGAGGGAGTACTGGCGGATCTCCTGATACTCGAGCTCGGGGTGATTGAGCTGAATGCTGAGGTATTGTCCCGGCTTGAAGCTCAGTACGGCCTCTCCGTCTGCGGGAGCCAGCACGAAGGAGGTGATGAGTTCGCTCTCCTTGCGCTTCTCGCGAATGGTGAAGGGGCGGGTGCCTTGCCAGCCTCCCGGCTGCTGTGCCTTCTCCTGATAGATCTCGCTCTCGCGGCCGATGAAGATGCTGGCCAGCACCCCATAAGCCTTGCCCCAGGCGTCCAGTACCTCGTCGGTGACCGCACTGCCGCCCAATTCTTTGAGCGTGGCCAAGAGATGACTACCCACAATGTGATATTGTTCTGGCTGGATCAGAAAACCCGTGTGCTTGTGGGCGATACGTTCCACCGCGCCGGAGAGGGCGCCCAGGTTGTCGATATTCTTGGCATAGGCCGCCACCGCATTGAACAGCGCCAACGGCTGACCACCACTGCGCTGGTGCGCCAGGTTGAAGATATCCTTCAGTTCCGGGTTGTGGCTGAACATGCGTTGATAGAAGTGCTGGGTCAGGGCTGGGCCCGCAGATTCGAGCAGAGGAATGGTACTTTTGATGACTGCGATGGTGGCTTGATCTAACATAGGGATCCTTTTTAATTGAACATCTAGAATGTCACTTCATAAGTTGCATCCTAGATGTTTAATTGATCTGAATCAATAACCAATTTTTTCGCGCTATGCGCCACAGGCATTATGAGACTGACGAGCTATACCGATTTTGGATTGAGAGCCCTGCTCTATCTGGCCACGCTGCCGGAAGGGGAGCTGTCGAGCGTTGCCAAGGTGTCCGCCTTGTACGATGTATCCCGCAACCACATGGTGAAGGTGGTGAACCAGCTGGTGAAGCTGGGTTACCTGCAATCCCAGCGTGGCAAGAACGGCGGGATCCGCATGGCCTGCGCACCGGAGGAGGTGAACATCGGTCAGGTGATCCGGGCGCTGGAAGGGAACCTGGATGGCATCGACTGCAACTCACCTGTCTGCCACATCGTCTCGGTCTGCCTGCTGAAGAGTGCCCTGAAAGAGGCGATGAACGCCTTCCTGGCGGTGATGGACGGCTACACCCTGAAAGACTTGCTGGCCAATCGCGATGAACTGCAGCGGGTGTTTGGCGAGATGATCCCGACCCTGGTGCTTGAGCCGGACGACGAGAACGAGTGAAACGAAAAAGGCTGCCATCGGCAGCCTTTTTTCAATCCTCGTAACCCGACTCGTTGCGGTATAGATGGGGCATGATCCGCGCCATCTTCACCATGTTGTTCTCCACTTCAAGGATCTCGATGGGATAGCCCGCCAGCCTCACGCTGATGTTGGGTTGGGGGATCTCCTCCAGATACTCCAGCAGTGCTCCGTTGAGGGTGCGGGGACCGTCCATGGGCAGATGCCAGTTCATCTCCTTGTTCAGCTCGCGGATGTTGGCGGAGCCCTCCACCAGGAATGAGCCGTCCGGCTGGGGGTGGATCTCGTCGCTGGGCGCCGGAGCCATGGAGGTGGTGAAATCCCCCACGATCTCTTCGAGAATGTCGTCCAAGGTGATCAACCCCTGAATGTCCCCGTATTCGTCGACAATCAGCCCGATCCGCTCCTTGTTGCGCTGGAACTTGGCCAGTTGCACGTTGAGAGGGGTTCCCTCCGGAATGAAGTAGATGGGGTCCACTTCCCGCAGCAGGCTGGACTTGCTGAACTGATCCCTGGCCACCAGTCTGAGGGCATCCCGGGAGTGCAGAAATCCGACAACGTCATCGATATTGTCGCGATAGAGCAGGATCTTGGTATGAGCGCAATGGGCAAGCTGGCGCAGTATGGTCTTCCAGTCGTCGTTGATATCGATGGCCGAGATCTCGCTGCGCGGCACCATGATGTTCTCCACCGTCATCTTGTCCAGATCCAGGATGCTGATGAGCATCTCCTGATGGCGCTGGGGGATGAGGCTGCCCGCCTCGTTGACGATGGTGCGCAGCTCCTCGGTATTGAGAGAGTCATCCTTGCGATGTTCCAGCCGCATCAGCTTGAGCAAGAGGTTGGTGATGCCATTGATAAGCCAGACGAAAGGGGCGAGGGGGACCATCAATCCCTTGAGCACCCAGGAGGCCGGATAGGCGATGCGCTCCGGGAACATGGCCGCCAGGGTCTTGGGGGTGACTTCCCCAAACACCAGTACCACCAGGGTCAGGCCGAAGGTGGCGATGGCGACCCCGAGATCCCCGAACAGCCGGATACAGACAATGGTGGCGATGGCGGAAGCCAGGATGTTGACCAGGTTGTTGCCGATCAGGATGAGGCCGAGCAGACGGTCCGGCCGTGCCAGCAGTTTTTCAACCCGGCGGGCGGCCTTGTGCTTGGTCTGGGCCAGATGCCGCAACTTGTAACGGTTGAGGGACATCAGACCGGTTTCGGAACTGGAGAAGAAGGCTGACAAGAGGATCAAGATAACGAGAACAATCAGTAATGTACTCGTTGAGATACTGTCCAAGAAGGGCTCCTGTTGGATGGTTGGGGGATGGCTAGGCCGTCAGCTCAGCAAGACTTCCTTGACGAAACGGCTGCCAAAATAGGCCAGGGTCAGGATGACGCTGCCGATGAGGCTCAGGGTGATGACCTTGCGACCGCGCCAGCCGCGGGTATGGTGACCCCACAGCAGCAACACATAGACGCACCAGGCCAGGATGGAGAGTACCGCCTTGTGGGATTTGCCCTGGGCGAACATGTCATCCAGGAAAAAGAGCCCGGAGGCGATGGAGAGCGTCAGCAGGAACAGGCCGGCCGAGATGAGCTGGAACAACCGGCGTTCCACCGTCATCAGCGGTGGCATGGCTGGCAGATTGCTGATTTTTCTGGATTTCAGTTGCCTGTCCAAACAGGCGAGCTGAAGCGCAAACAGGCAGGCAATCATCAGTACCGAATAGGCCATCAGGGCCAGACCGATGTGCAGCAGCAGCTGGGGATGGGCTTCCAGATGAGTGATGTAGCGGCCCGGGATCAGCGCACTCGCCGCCAGCAACAGGGCGGAGAAGCTGTAGACCACGGGGAGCAGGATCCAGCCGTTGAAACGGCGGGTGACGCAGGTCATGAAACAGCTGATGATGAGGCTGACCAAGGAGGCGACGTTCAGCATGCTGAGGTTCTGGCCCGACTGGGTAGCCAGCACTTCGCTGCCAACCGCGACGCCATGGGCTGTCAGGGCCAGGCCCACACAGGCGAACAGCGGTACCTGCCCGACGGGCTTGGCGCTGAGCAGCAGGTGCAGCGAGGCGATGATGGCCAGCAGATAAAACGCCAGGGCCAGGATGGAGATCACGATCATAACCAGGTCGTTGTTAAGCAAGCTTTATGGAATAAGAGGAGCAGTATACCTTGCACAAGATATGCTCGCCAGTTGCGCCAGCGGCTAACTGCCCATATATAAGCAGCAGACTGGTGGTTGATCCCTTCCCTGACACCCATTGGCGTCGACAGGAGGCAAAATCCTGCCTTCGCTGGGCCGTGTCGGGCATGAGTATCCTGTACCGATGGTTGTGCAGGTCTTGCTCGTGAAGGGGTTGCCCCTCGCTCCTTGCGGTGAATAATCGTCCCACAGGATTGTCTGGGGTATAATGCCCCCAATTGTTACGCCAAGAACCGGAATGCGTCATGTTTGAGAATTTGACAGAACGACTCTCGCGCACCCTGCGCAATGTCAGTGGCCGTGGTCGACTGACCGAAGAGAACATCAAGGATACCCTGCGTGAAGTGCGCATGGCGCTGCTCGAGGCGGACGTCGCCCTGCCGGTCGTGCGTGATTTCGTGGCGCGGGTCAAGGAGCGGGCAGTCGGCCAGGAAGTGGCCAAGTCCCTGAGCCCGGGCCAGGCCTTCATCAAGATAGTGCACGGCGAGCTGGTCTCCGTGATGGGGGAGGCGAACGAGCAGCTCAACCTGGCTGCCCAGCCGCCAGCCATCATCTTGATGGCGGGTCTGCAGGGTGCCGGTAAGACCACCACGGTTGGCAAGCTGGCCAAGCTGCTCAAAGAGCGCAGCAAGAAGAAGGTGCTGGTTGTCAGTGCGGACGTCTATCGCCCGGCGGCGATCAAGCAGCTGGAAACCCTGGCCGGCGACATCGGGGTGGACTTCTTCCCGAGCGACGTGACCCAGAAGCCGGTGGCCATCGCCACCGCCGCCATCGATCAGGCGCGCAAGAAGTTCTATGACGTGGTGATCGTCGATACCGCCGGTCGTCTGCACGTCGACAGCGAGATGATGGCGGAGATCCAGGATCTGCATGCCACCATCAAGCCGGTCGAGACCCTGTTCGTGGTGGATGCCATGACCGGTCAGGATGCCGCCAACACCGCCAAGGCGTTCAACGAGGCGCTGCCGCTCACCGGTGTCATTCTCACCAAGGCGGACGGCGACGCCCGCGGCGGCGCGGCCTTGTCCGTACGCCACATCACCGGCAAGCCGGTGAAGTTCATCGGTATGGGGGAGAAGACCGATGCGCTGGAACCCTTCCACCCGGACCGTCTTGCCTCCCGTATCCTCGGCATGGGGGACGTGCTCTCCCTCATCGAGGAGGTGGAGCGCACTGTCGATAAAGAGAAAGCCGCCAAGCTGGCCAGCAAGGTCAAGAGTGGCAAGGGTTTCGATCTGGAGGACTTCCGCGAACAGCTGGCCCAGATGCGCAACATGGGCGGCATGATGGGCATGCTGGACAAGCTGCCGGGCATGTCCGGGCTGCCGGACAACGTGAAGGATCAGATGGATGACAAGCTCACCGTGCGCATGGAGGCCATCATCAGCTCCATGACCCCGAAGGAGCGTGCTCATCCCGATCTCATCAAGGGGTCCCGCAAACGCCGCATCGCAGCTGGTTCCGGCATGCAGGTGCAGGACGTGAACAAGCTGCTCAAGCAGTTCACCGAGATGCAGCGCATGATGAAGAAGATGTCCGGCAAGGGCGGCATGCGCAAGATGATGGGGCAGATGAAAAACATGCTGCCACCGGGATTTGGTGGCGGCCGCGGCCCCTTCTAATCCCGAGGCGACAGCCAGCCATGCAAGGGCTCACCAGCGGTGGGCCCTTTTCATGCTCATCCTTGTGCAAAAAGTGGCTGGCTCGGTTGCAATTATTACGAATCCAAGTAGAATTATGCGGCTTATTTTAAGCTAGGGTCCGCGTATTTGCGGGCCTTGTTCATTAGATGTTTATGAGGACGATATGGTAACCATTCGTTTACAACGTGGTGGCGCGAAAAAGCGTCCGTTCTACCAGGTAGTAGTTGCTGACAGCCGTAACGCCCGCGACGGTCGTTTCATCGAGCGCGTTGGTTTCTTCAACCCGGTTGCTGCTGGTAACGCTGAAAAGCTGAACCTGGACCTGGCTCGTATCGAGCATTGGGTTGCTACTGGTGCCGCTGTTTCTGACCGCGTTGCCAAGCTGATCAAAGACGCTGCTAAAGCTGCTTAATCAGCCAAACGGTAGGGAGTTAAGGTGGAAAAACCTGTAGTTCTGGGCACCCTGGGCACCGTTTACGGTATCAAGGGCTGGCTTAAAGTGAACTCCTTCACCGATGTTGCCGAAGCGATTTTCGATTACAACCCCTGGCTGATCAATCAGAACGGGGCGTGGCGTGAGATCCGGGTTTCGGCCTGGAAGCGTCACAACAAGGGTCTGATCTGCAAGCTCGATGGTATCGATGTGCGCGAGGATGCCCTGGCATTGACCAATGTCGAGATTGGCGTTAACGCCGATCTGTTGCCCGCGTTGCCCGAAGGTGAATTCTACTGGCGTGACCTTATCGGTTGCTCAGTCAAGACCACCAAGGGATACGACCTGGGCAAGGTGACCGAATTGATGGAAACCGGCTCCAACGATGTGTTGGTGGTTGAAGCCAATGTAAAAGATGCCTTCGGTGCGAAGGAGCGGTTGATTCCGTTCCTGGAAGAGCAGGTGATCAAGAACATTGATCTGACTGCTCGCACAATCGAAGTTGATTGGGATCCTGGTTTCTAGTTTCCCGCGCTAACACGGGTGCCGGAGGTTTCTTATGTGGATTGGGGTGATTAGCCTCTTCCCGGAAATGTTCCGAGCCATTACCGAGCACGGGGTAACGGGTCGGGCCGTCAAGAGTGGCCTGCTGCAGATTGAGTGCTGGAACCCCCGGGACTTCACCCACGACAAACACCGTACGGTCGATGATCGTCCTTATGGTGGTGGGCCCGGCATGTTAATGATGGTTCAGCCGCTGCGTGATGCGATTCATGCGGCCAAGCAAGCGGCGGGAGACGGGGCGAAAGTCATCTATCTCTCCCCTCAGGGACGCAAGCTGACTCAAGCGGGCGTAACCGAGTTGGCGACGAATCAAAAGCTGATTCTGGTCGCCGGTCGATACGAAGGTATCGATGAACGCGTGATACAAACCGAAGTCGACGAAGAGTGGTCTATCGGGGATTACGTGTTAAGTGGTGGCGAACTGCCTGCCATGACCCTGATCGATGCGGTTTCGCGTCTGGTCCCCGGGGTCTTGGGCGATCAGGCCAGTGCCGAGCAGGACTCCTTCACGGATGGCCTGCTGGATCATCCCCACTACACTCGGCCGGAGTTGTTGGATGGATTGGCGGTGCCCGAGGCGCTGACAAGCGGCAATCACGAAGTGATCAGGCGCTGGCGGCTCAAGCAATCGCTCGGACGAACCTGGCAGAGAAGGCCGGAACTTATTAACAACCTAGCTCTGACTGACGAGCAAGAATCACTTCTTGCCGAGTATGTCCGCGAAGTGCGTGACAGCGTTTAGTAGAGTTTTCAGTTTATCCTAGGTAAGGAAAGACAATGAGCAAGATTATTCAGCAGCTTGAACAAGAGCAACTGCGTACCGACATCCCGGCTTTTGCCCAGGGCGACACCGTACGTGTTCAAGTTCGTGTTAAAGAAGGTGGTAAAGAGCGTCTGCAGGCTTTCGAAGGCATCGTGATTGCCAAGCGTAACCGCGGTCTGCACTCTGCTTTCACCGTTCGCAAGATCTCCAACGGCGAAGGTGTTGAGCGTGTATTCCAGACTCACTCTCCGCTGATCCACAGTGTAGAACTGAAGCGTCGTGGTGATGTTCGCCGCGCCAAACTGTACTACCTGCGCAACCTGTCCGGCAAAGCTGCTCGTATCAAAGAGAAGCTCAACTAATTCGATTCGAATTGGTGTCGGTATGTCGACGAATAGCTCGGCAGGTAGTGAAAAGGCTCGCCAATGGCGAGCCTTTTTTGTATCCGCGATGCGGCAGCCCCGGTTTCAAGCCGGTTGAGCGACCCGTATTACCGAGTTGTCCCGCCCGAAGGGACCGGGCACATAGTCATCCGCTGCCCAGTCATTGTCGTAAAGGGTCTCCCCATCCGGCTGCACCAGCTGATAGCAGAACTCGAAATGGCTGGGGCCATCGGTAGGAAGGTTGAGGGTGGTCTTGAACTCCCCGCTCTTCATCCTTTTTAATTCAATGGGTTGCCACTGGCTGAACTCCCCAAGCAACCAGATCTGCTCCGCCTCGCCGGCGGCCTCTTTTTCCACAGCGAAGGTCACCTTGACCTCGGGACGGGACTTGAGAAACTGCTTGTTGATCGGCATAACGCCTCCTTGTCATTGACTGCGAAGAAAGTGCTGCTGGTTATTTTTATACCAGCTTATGACAGGAATGTTGATAGTCAGGGTCAAATGGGCAGGGCGAAATGGCGCTGCAGCAGGCCATGGGTGAAAGCTATCTTGAGGTAGAAACCCCGTGGCAGGGTCTGGATCGGCTGGCCGTTGCGGCCGATGGCGCGGGTCAGGGCCTTGTTGTTGGCCGCTTTGGGGCGCAATTGCATGACCTGGCCGTGGCGGGCGCTGATCTGCTCCACTTCCCCCAGCACTATCATGTCCATCAGCTCTTCCCAGTCCTGACGCAGCAGGTCATCTTCCTCCACACTCGGGCTCCACAGCAGCGGCATGCCGATCCGGCGCTCGCCGATGGGGATCTCGCGACTGCCTTCCACCGGGATCCAGAGCACCCGTGACAGCTTGTTGCGCACGTTCGACTCCTCCCAGCGCTGGCCGCTGACACCGATGAGGGGGGCCACGCAGACGAAGGTGGTTTCGAGTGGCTTGCCCGCCGGATCCACCGGGATCGTCTTGAGCTCTATGCCGAGATCCGGGAAATCCTGCTCCGGCTTGCTGCCGGCACTGGCGCCCAGCTGCCACTCGATCAACTGACCGACCCAGCCCTTGTCACGGCGCAGATCCCGTGGCACCGGGATCCCGGCACTGGCCGCGAGCTGGGCCAGCGGCAGGCCCGCCATGGCATAGGCACGGGTCAGCAGCTCCTGTTCTGACTGCGGATTGTTGGGCATCTGGGCTCCTCGTCTGTGGCTCTCATTCTACCAAGCCGGATCCTGCGTGTGGATCGCTGTTTTTATAACCGATCCCGGGTGGACTATACACAGGGGGGCGACGGCAGCGAAATTATATTTATGCTGATGATTTTAAAGGGTTTTGATGTTTTTTTCTAGATATGCGCCGGGCAGGATCCTGCGTAAAACGAGTTGTCCAAGGGTTTGGACTGGCTGTTGCACATAGTTATCCACAGAAATCTTGGATAACTGGCGTAAAGGGATCAATCTTGGGTCTCGGATAGAAATTAATGTGAGAACCCGCCGATTTTACCCGCCATATTGGAGCAGATTATGCGCCAGTCTTGTGGATAAATCAGCCGTGGTGGATCTTTGAACAGCGGGACTTGTTCACAAATACCGATGAGGATCCTCGACCTCAAAAGTCATGGATCTTGATCCAGCACTTAAATATTAACTATATGTATTTAAATGGATATTTTGTTTTCGTGAGATTGGGTTATGATAATGGCTGCTTGAATGCCCTGAGATAAAACTACTGTATATACCTGCTTGATCACAGGTTTATGCACAGTCTGGGTGGGCAACTCGATGGGGTGTCGCCATAAATTTGTTTATAACTTGGCTTGAAATGGCAAGTTATTCATGAATGGAAGATGACAGTCCCTGTTTGCCGCCACGGGGTGAATGTGGAACAATCCCTTTATAGATTCAGCCTTTATATGGTGATCACGTGATAGATGGCGACGGATTTCGTCCCAATGTCGGCATCGTGATCTGTAACCGTGACGGACAAGTTTTGTGGGCTAAGCGCTATGGGCAGCACTCCTGGCAGTTTCCGCAGGGGGGGGTTGATGATGGTGAATCGCCGGAACAGGCCATGTATCGTGAGCTGTATGAGGAGATAGGCCTCAAATCTGACGATGTGACCATCTTGGCGACCAGCCGCAACTGGCTGAAGTACCGCTTACCCAAACGACTCGTTCGCTGGGACAGTTCACCGGTCTGTATTGGCCAAAAGCAGAAGTGGTTTTTGTTGCAGTTGAACCCGGGCAAGGAGTCCAGGATCCAGTTTGGCTGTCATGGCCATCCGGAGTTTGATGATTGGCGCTGGGTCAGCTTCTGGTACCCGGTGCGTCAGGTCGTCTCCTTCAAGCGGGAGGTCTACCGCCGGGTGATGAAAGAGTTTGCCCCGCTGGCCATGCCGGTGCCGGTGGTGCAGGTTAATCGAAAGGATGGGCGGCGTAACCGCTCTCGTTAAGGAGCACAGCTAGTTGCTGACGGAACTCAGACGCATCGTCGAAAGCATGGCCGAGGCCAATACCCTCGAGCAGGCCTTGCAGGCATTGGTGAGCCAGACCCGGCTCGCCATGACGGTGAACTGCTGCTCCGTCTATGTGGCCGAGCCCGAGATGCGGCGCTACCGGCTGGCGGCGACCGATGGCCTGGCCGAGTCGGCGGTGGGCAAGGCCACCCTGCCATTCGAGCAGGGGATCGTCGGCCTGGTGGGTCAGCGCGAGGAGCTGATCAACCTCGCGGATGCCCCCTCCCACCCCAGCTTCAAATTCCTGCCCGATGTGGCTGAAGAGGCGTTTCGCTCCTTCCTCGGCGCTCCCATCATGCATCAGCGCCAGGTGGTGGGGGTGCTGGTTGTACAGCAAAAAGAGAGCCGCCTGTTCGATGAGGGGGAAGAGTCCTTCATGGTCACCCTGGCGGCCCAGCTGGCGGCGCGCATCGCCCAGGCCCAGGCCAAGGGCTGGTTGCAGAAGACCGACTGGAGCAAACCCCTGCGCGGCATTGCCGGGGCCAGTGGCATCGCCATCGCCAAGGCCTGGGTGTGGCGCCCGCGCAAGGCGCTGAACTCCATTACCCCCCGCAAGGATGAGGATCATGGCAAGCAGCTGGCGCGCCTCGAACTCGCCATCGAGGAGGTGCGCCACGATCTGGAGAGCCTGGCCCTGCGCTTTCGCGAGAGCTACAGCCAGGACTCGGTCGCCATCTTCGACATCTATCTGCACCTGCTGGATGATCCCGGCTACATCAAGCCCATTCGCAACAAGGTCGGCAAGGAGCACTGGACAGCCATCTCGGCGGTCAAGCTCATCAGTGACCGGTTGATCGAACAGTTCAAGGGGATGAAGGACCCCTACCTGCGCGAGCGCGCCGCCGATGTGAAGGATATCGCCCTGCGCCTCATCAGCCGGCTGGTACAGGACGAGCCCGAACAACTCACCATAGGGGAGCCCGTGGTGCTGGTCGCCGACGAGGTGACCGCCACCATACTCGCCGAGATACCGCGGGAGTTTCTGAGCGGCGTGGTGTCGCTGAAAGGGGGCACCAACTCCCATGCGGCCATTCTGGCCAGAGCCATGGGTGTCGCCGCCATCATGGGGGTGGATCTGCCGCTCGGCGACATCGGGGGCCGTACCCTGGTGGTCGATGGCTACAGCGGCGATCTCTTCATCGAACCCAATCAGGTGATCCTGACCGAGTACCGGCAGTTGCTGAGCGAGGAGCAGGCCCTCGATACCCTGGTACGCAGCGTCGACACCCAGCCTTCCGAGACCGCTGACGGTACCCCGGTCTCCCTGCTGCTCAACGCGGGGTTGAGTGCGGATACCGAGATCTCCCTCAACCATCTGGCGGACGGGGTCGGGCTCTATCGCACCGAGATCCCCTTCATGCTGCAGGAGAGCTTCCCCTCGGAGTGGGAGCAGACCGCCCGCTATCGCGGCATCCTGGAGACCTACCGGGACAGACCGGTCTGCATGCGTACCCTGGACGTAGGGGGGGACAAACAACTGCCCTACTTCCCCATCGTGGAGGAAAATCCCTTCCTTGGCTGGCGGGGGATCCGGCTCACCCTGGATCACCCCGAGCTGTTCCTGGTCCAGCTCAAGGCCATGCTGCGAGCGAGCGAGGGGCTGGACAACCTGGCCATCATGCTGCCGATGATCAGCAGCGTCGGCGAGATCCGCGCCTCCCGTCGACTGCTGGACCAAGCCTGGCGCGAGGTCTCCGAAGAGGCCGCCACCCGCAATGCCCTCATTCGCTACCCCAGCCTCGGGGTGATGATCGAGGTGCCTTCCGCCCTTTACATACTGCCGGAGATGGCCCTCCTCATCGACTTCTGGTCGGTGGGCAGCAACGATCTGACCCAATACCTGCTGGCGGTGGATCGCAACAACGCCCGGGTTGCCAGCATCTACGACGCCTTCCACCCTGCGGTGATCCGCGCCCTGCAGCTCCTGGTGGATGCCTCCCACCGTTATCAGAAACCGGTCTCGGTGTGTGGCGAGCTGGCCGGGGATCCGGTCGGCGTGCTCCTGCTGCTGGCCATGGGGTATCGGCGCTTCAGCATGAACACCCACAACATCTCCCGCATCAAGTACGTGCTGCGCCAGTCCCACCTCGACGAGCTCACGGCCCTGATGAGCGATGGCCTCAAACACGACAATCCCCACGTGCTGCGCGGCCTGTTTGCCCGCTATCTGGAAGAGCATGGCCTGGGCGGTCTGCTGCGGGCCGGCCACAAGGCCAAGCTGCCCGATTGATATTCAATCTTGTTACATCTGACAAATGATCGGAGAATGCGGCTTTTCTTATGATTGAGGCCGCACTATGCAGCACGACGGATATTGGGTTTTCTCGCAGATTGATCCCGTAGCATTCAGTTTGGGGCCGTTGTCGGTACGCTGGTATGGGCTCATGTACCTGTTCGGCTTCGCCTTCGCCATGTGGCTGGCGGGTCGCCGCGCCGATGCGCCGAACAGTGGCTGGACCCGCAACGAGGTCTCTGATCTGCTGTTTTACGGCTTCCTCGGGGTGATCCTGGGGGGGCGCATCGGTTACGTGCTGTTCTACAACTTCGATCTCTTCCTCGCCGATCCCACCTACCTGTTCAAGATCTGGACCGGCGGCATGTCGTTCCACGGCGGCCTCATCGGGGTCATCACCGCCATGATCTGGTTTGCCCACAAGACGAAGCGTCACTTCTTCACCGTGGCCGACTTCGTGGCGCCGCTGATCCCGTTCGGACTGGGGGTGGGCCGCATCGGCAACTTCATGAACGGCGAACTCTGGGGCCGGGTCACCGATGTGCCCTGGGCCATCATCTTCCCGGAGGCGGGCCCCGAGCCGCGCCACCCGTCACAGCTCTACCAGTTTGCCCTGGAAGGGGTGGTGCTCTTCATCATCCTCAACCTGTTCTGGCGCAAGAACCCGCCCCGTGGCGCCATCTCCGGCATGTTCCTGCTGTGTTACGGCCTGTTCCGCTTCCTGGTGGAGTTCGTACGCCAGCCGGACAGCCAGCTCGGCCTCTACTTCCAGGAGATCAGCATGGGCCAGATCCTCTCCACCCCGATGATCATCATCGGCGCCCTGATGATCTGGGTCGCCTACAAGCGGCCACAGCTGTTCGGCAATGGGAACGACGGGGTCCGGGAGGCCAAGCAGTGAGCCTCTCCCTGAGTCGGTTTAAGAGTATTGTGCTGCCAGATGTTTGCTGGATAGCGAAAATGAATGGTGATAGCCGGAAGGAGGCAACGCAATGAGAGCCTATCTCGACCTGATGCAGAAGATCCTGGACGAGGGGGCGGTCAAGTCCGATCGCACCGGCACCGGCACCGTTTCCCTGTTCGGTCACCAGATGCGCTTCAATCTGGCCGAGGGCTTCCCCCTGGTCACCACCAAGAAGTGCCACCTGAGATCCATCATCCACGAGCTGCTCTGGTTCCTGAACGGCGACACCAACACCGCCTACCTCAAGGAGCACGGCGTCAGCATCTGGGACGAGTGGGCTGACGAGCACGGCGATCTGGGCCCGGTCTACGGCGCCCAGTGGCGCTCCTGGCCGGCGGCCGATGGCACTGTCATCGACCAGATCCAGAAGGCGGTGGACGACATCAAGCACAATCCGGATTCTCGCCGGATCATCGTCTCCGCCTGGAACGTGGGAGAGCTGGACAAGATGGCCCTGGCCCCCTGCCACGCCTTCTTCCAGTTCTACGTGGCGGACGGCAAGCTCTCCTGCCAGCTCTATCAGCGCAGCTGTGACGTCTTCCTCGGTCTGCCGTTCAACATCGCGAGCTATGCCTTGCTGACCCACATGATGGCCCAGCAGTGCGATCTCGAGGTGGGGGACTTCGTCTGGACCGGGGGGGATGTGCATCTTTATTCCAATCACATGGAGCAGACTGCACTGCAACTCAGCCGCGAACCGCGTCCGTTGCCGACCCTGGCGATCAAGCGCAAACCGGCTTCGATCTTCGACTATCGCTTCGAGGATTTCGAGATCCTGGGTTACGACCCCCATCCCGGCATCAAGGCCCCCGTGGCCATCTGATCCTGGCTGAAGGCGCCCGGATGGCGTCATCCCCGCTGGAATCGCATCGACCTGAAAGGCGCCTGACGGCGCCTTTTTTATTGTGTCGCCATCCATATATTTATGCGAAAAACTGAATGGTGACGGAGGGTGTAAAGGGAGCAAAAGGGTGCTTATAGCAGACAATGGAGGCTTTGCCTTCGGTTTTTCCGTTGTTTGTGGCAATTAGAAACGATTTTTCATTATACCGTGCCGGCTCTAGACTGAAAAAAATGCAAAATAATGGATAGTCAGACCATGAGTGATGTATTCAAGCGCTTTCTCAAGCTGGAGTCTGCCTCCGGCATCATCCTGATCCTGGCCGCACTGCTGGCCATCGCTCTGGCCAACTCAGGGTTGGCGGAGTATTACCAGAGTTTCCTCAATACGCCGGTGCAGGTGCGCATCGCGGCGCTCGACATCGACAAGCCGCTGCTGCTCTGGATCAACGACGGCTTCATGGCGCTCTTCTTCCTGCTGGTTGGCCTCGAGGTCAAGCGGGAGCTGATGGAGGGGGCGCTCTCTTCCCGGGTACAGGCGACCTTCCCGGCCATTGCCGCCGTGGGGGGCATGCTGGCTCCTGCGCTCATCTACGCCTTCTTCAACTACCACGATGAAGTGACCCGCGCCGGCTGGGCCATCCCCGCGGCCACCGACATCGCCTTCGCCCTCGGGGTGATGGCGCTGCTTGGCAAGCGGGTGCCGACCAGCCTCAAGGTGTTCCTGCTGGCGCTGGCCATCATGGATGACCTCGGCGTCATCATCATCATCGCCCTCTTCTACACCCAGCAACTCTCTCTGGGTGCGCTGGCGGTCGGTGTCCTGGCGACCCTGACCCTGCTGTGGATGAACCGGCGTGGGGAAGACAGGATCGCGCTCTACATGCTGGTCGGTCTGGTGCTCTGGGTAGCCGTGCTCAAGTCCGGCGTCCATGCGACCCTGGCGGGTGTCATCGTGGGCTTCATGATCCCGCTCAACGGCAAGCGCTACGCCTCTCCCCTCAAGCATCTGGAGCACGCGCTGCATCCCTGGAGCGCCTATCTCATCCTGCCGCTGTTTGCCTTTGCCAACGCCGGGGTGTCGCTCGACGGGATTGGACTCTCCTCCCTGCTGAGCCCGGTGCCGCTCGGCATCATGCTGGGGCTGTTCGTCGGCAAGCCGCTCGGGATCTTCACCATCAGCTGGCTGGCGGTGAAGCTGGGGGTCGCCCAGTTGCCAAGCGGGGTTAATTTCAAACAAATCTTTGCTGTCAGCATCTTGTGCGGCATTGGCTTCACCATGTCGATGTTTATCGCGTCGCTGGCATTCGAGCATGGCGGATTGGACTACGGTAGCTTCTCTCGCCTCGGGATCCTGGTCGGGTCCACCCTGGCGGCCGTGGTCGGCTATCTCGCCCTGCGGATATCCCTTCCCAATCGGGAGGCGGATCAGAGCACGGAGGGGTTATGAAAAAAACAGGATGGTTGGCCCTGCTGGTGAGCCCGGCGCTCTGGGCAAGCAGTCTGGCGGATTGTCAGCAGGATGCCACCTCAGCCAGTTGTTCGGCTTATCTGAACGGAGTGGTCGACAGCGCCCTGATGCTGGGGGACAAGCAGGCCAAGGCCCAGTTTGGCGAGACTTTCAGCGAGCGGGCCCTGAGCAGCCGGGCCGGGGAGCGGGTCAAGAAGTCCAACAAGCGCTATTGCGGTGAGCGGATGCCGAGCCCGGCGGCTCTCAAGCTCAGCCTGCAGCGGCAGTTTGGCGCGAACAAGGTTGACTCGGTCAGCGACATGTATGACATTCTGGCAGTTGAACTCAGCTGCTACCGGAGCCCGCCTGCCGCGGGAACCCCATCGGATGTCACACCTTAACTACAACCATCTTTATTATTTTTGGATGACACAGAAGAAGGGCTCCGTCACACAAGCGGCGGAAGCCCTTTTTCTTACCCCCCAGACCGTCACCGGCCAGATCAAGCTGCTGGAGCAGCGTCTCGGCGGCAAGCTGCTGATCCGCAAGGGCCGATCCCTCGAGGCCACCGAACTGGGCCAGCTGGTCTTTCGCTACGCCGACAAGATGTTCAGCCTCTCCTACGAGATGCTGGATATCGTCAACTACCGCAAGGAGAGCCAGATCCTGTTCGACGTCGGCATCGCCGACGCCCTCTCCAAGCGACTCGCCAGCCGGGTGCTGCTCTCCGTCATCCCGAACGATGGCTCCATCCACCTGCGCTGCTTCGAATCGACCCACGAATTGCTGCTGGAACAGCTGAGTGAGCACAAGCTCGACATGATCCTCTCCGACTGCCCGGTGGATTCCAGCCAGCACGCGGGGCTGCTCTCCAAGCGCCTTGGTGGCTGCGGGGTCAGCTTCTTCTGCAAGGCTCCCCTACCGGAGAAAGGCTTCCCCGCCTGCCTGGAGGAGCGCAAGTTGCTCATCCCGGGTCGGCGTACCGCCATGGGCCGCCAGCTGACCCAGTGGTTCGAGCAGCAGGGGATCTCCCCCAGCATCCTGGGTGAGTTCGATGACGCGGCCCTGATGAAGGCGTTCGGCTTCTTCAACCAGGGCATCTTCATGGCCCCGACCATCTATCGGGAGGAGATCCTGGAGGGGGAGGAGGTGATGCTGCTGGGAGAGACCCAGGATCTGATGGAGGAGTATTACGTCATCTTTGCCGAGCGGATGATCCAGCATCCTGCTGTCAAACGGGTGTGCGAGAGTGATTTCTCCTTCCTGTTTGCCGGGGAAGAGAATCTTTCCACCATACAGCCGGCGAGCCTGTCATTCTGACATGGCAAAAGAGCATAGGCAGGCCGTGAAGGAAGAGGCTGGAATGCAACTGGAGGCGATGGCGGCGAATGCCGGTCGTGCGGTGGCCCTGCTCAAGGCGCTGGCCAATGAGCGGCGTCTGTTCATTCTGTGTCAGCTGCTGGAGCGGGAACTGTCGGTGGGGGAGTTGAACGAGCGGCTCGGACTGAGCCAGTCGGCCCTGTCACAGCATCTGGCGGTGCTGCGGCGCGACGAGCTGGTGGCGACACGAAAGGCGGCCCAGACGGTCTATTACTCTCTGCGCAGTCATGAGGTGCGTGCGCTGATCGGCTTGTTGCACGAGTTGTATTGCAGCGAGCCCAAATAAAAAACCGGCCATAAGGCCGGTTTTTTTAGCTTTATGCAGCCGAAGCTGATTAAGCCATAGCTTTGATCTGGGCAGACAGGCGGCTCTTGTGACGAGCAGCTTTGTTCTTGTGGATCAGGCCTTTGGTCGCCATACGATCCATGATCGGCTGAGCAACAGCGAAAGCGGCAGTGGCGGCAGCCTTGTCGCCAGAGGCGATGGCAGCGATCACTTTCTTCAGGTAGGTACGGGTCATGGAACGACGGCTGGCGTTGTGCTGACGACGTTTCTCTGACTGAAGAGCACGCTTCTTAGCAGATTTGATGTTAGCCAAGGTAAAACTCCTAAAACTGTCTTAGCGAGTGTATTGAAAAGGCCCGGAAATATGCCTTCCCAACCACATATTGTCAAATGATTTGTGCAAATAAACACCGCCCCCCGGTGGTGTGTCAGATGGGAGACGGTTAAACTGTCGGCCGATTCTACCAGCATTCTTTTCTTTCCGACAGTTCCAGAGGCCTCGTCTTGAGTAAGAAATTGATCAAATCCGGCATGATAGTGTCCGGAATGACGCTGGCGTCCCGTGTGATGGGCTTGGTGCGTGACGTGGTCATCGCCAATCTGCTCGGTGCCGGGGTTGCCGCAGACGTCTTCTTCTTCGCCAATCGCATTCCCAACTTCTTGCGTCGGCTGTTTGCCGAAGGGGCTTTCAATCAGGCCTTCGTGCCGGTGATGACGGAGTACAAGAAAAACGGTGACGAGCAGGCGGTGCGCGAGTTGCTGGCCGCGGTCGCGGGGACGCTCGGCGGCATCGTCACCATAGTAACCCTGCTCGGGGTGCTGGGCTCCGGGGTGTTGACGGCCCTGTTTGGCTGGGGCTGGTTCTGGGACTGGCTGCACGGCGGACCGGCGGCGGAGAAGTTCGAACTCGCGAGCCTGATGCTCAAGATCACCTTCCCCTATCTCTGGTTCATCACCTTCACCGCCATGGCGGGGGCCATTCTCAACACCTTCGGCCGCTTCGCCGTCTCCTCGTTCACGCCGGTGTTTCTCAACATCACCATGATTGCGGCCGCCTGGTGGATAGCTCCCTTGATGGAACGTCCGGAGATCTCGCTCGCCATCGGTGTCTTCCTCGGCGGCCTGGTGCAGTTCCTGTTCCAGTACCCCTTCCTGCGCCAGATCAACATGCTGGTGTGGCCCAAGTGGGGTTGGAACCACCCCGGGGTGGTCAAGATCCGCACCCTGATGATCCCGGCGCTGTTCGGTGTCTCGGTCAGCCAGATCAACCTGCTGATCAACACCATGCTCGCCTCCTTCCTGGCGACCGGCGCCATCAGCTACCTCTATTACTCGGACAGACTGCTGGAGTTTCCCCTCGGCCTGTTCGCTGTGGCCATCAGCACGGTGATCCTGCCGGCGCTCGCCAGGAAGCACGTAGATGCGGATCCGGTGGACTTCTCCCGCACCATGGACTGGGGGGTGCGCATGGTGATGCTGCTCGGCCTGCCCGCCATGGTGGGGATCGCCGTGCTGCGTGAGCCCATCTTGCGGGTGCTGTTCATGCGCGGGGAGTTCGGTCTGCACGAGGTGAGCATGTCGAGCGCCAGCCTGCTGGCCTCCACCACCGGGCTGCTCTCCCTGATGCTGATCAAGGTGCTGGCCCCCGGTTACTATGCCCGCCAGGACACCAGGACCCCAGTGCGCATCGGCATCATGGCCATGGTGGCGAACATGGTGTGCAACCTCATCTTCATCTACCCCTTGGGCTACGTGGGGCTGGCGCTCGCCACCGCCTGCTCCGGCACCCTGAATGCGGCCCTGCTGTTCAAGGGGCTCTATGTCCAGAACGTCTATCGTCCTTCCCGCCAGACCGGAGTGTTCTGCCTCAAACTGCTGGCGGCGACCCTGCTGATGGGCGGCCTGCTCGCCTACCTGTCACCGGATCTCGCCCAGTGGGGGGCCTGGAGCATGGGCAAGGCCAGCCTGGAGCTGACCCTGCTGCTCTGCGCAGGTGGTGGCCTCTACGGCATCGTGCTGTTGGCGCTCGGCATTCGACCAAGGCACCTGAAGTCGGATAAGCAGTAGGACTCTTCAGACGCCTTGTATCAGGCCAAGCCTGGCGGATGGCGGGGTGATGGCCTCCTGGCTGCTGAAATCGGGCCATGAGGGCTGATCCTGCTGGCCGCCTGATATATAATCCGCCGATTTCCATGGCAGCAACGCACAAGGCACTGATGGAGCTTATTCGCGGCATTCACAATATCAAGCCCCGTCACCGGGGCTGTGTATTGACCATAGGCAACTTCGATGGGGTTCATCAGGGACACCATGCGGTGCTGGCCAGGTTGCAGGAAAAAGCCGCCCAGCTGGGCTTGCCCGCCTGCGTCATGCTGTTCGAACCCCAGCCCCTCGAGCTGTTCGCGGGCAGCGCCGCGCCGGCGCGCCTCAGCCGTTGGCGGGAGAAGTACGAAGCGCTCAAGGCCATGCAGATCGATCGCATGCTCTGTGTGCGTTTCACCCACCGTTTCGCCGAGCAGGCGGCCAGCACCTTCATCGAGCAACTGCTGGTGGAGAAGCTCGGTGTTCACTACCTGGTGGTAGGGGACGATTTTCGCTTCGGCAAGGGGCGGGAAGGGGACTTCCACCTGCTGGAGGCGGCGGGGCGCCGTTTTGGCTTCGAGGTGATCAGTACCCAGAGCTTCCAGCTGTCTCGCCAGCGGGTCAGCAGCACCCTGGTGCGCGAGGCCCTCGCGGCCGGCCGCATGGCGGAAGTGGAGCTGATGCTGGGGCGTCCCTACGCCATCAGCGGTCGGGTGGCCCACGGCGACAAGTTGGGACGCACCATAGGATTTCCCACTGCCAACCTCGCCCTGAAGCGGCAGGTGATCCCGGTCGGTGGCGTGTTCGCGGTGGAAGTGTTATGTTCCGGCAAGACCTTCCCCGGTGTCGCCAATGTGGGTGTACGGCCGACCTTGAGCGGTACACAAGCCAGATTGGAAGTACATCTATTTGATTTTTCTGGTGATCTATATGGTCAGCAGGTCAAGGTGCTGCTTCGCCACAAGCTGCGCGAAGAGCAGAAGTTTGCCTCTTTCACCGCCTTGAAAGAGCAGATCGAACGAGATGCCCTGGCGGCCCGAGCCTGGTTCGGGCTGCCATCATTCAATTTACCCAGCACTCTTTTAGAAAAGAAGGGAACCCAGGACTGATGAGCGACTATAAACACACCCTGAATCTGCCGGAAACCGAGTTTCCGATGCGTGGCGATCTCGCCAAGCGCGAACCCAACATGCTCAAGCGTTGGTACGATCAGGATCTTTACGGCGCCATTCGCCGCGCCAAAGCGGGCAAGCCTTCTTTCATTCTGCATGATGGCCCCCCCTATGCGAACGGCAGCATTCACATCGGTCACTCGGTCAACAAGATCCTCAAAGACATCATCATCAAGTCCAAGGGCATGTCGGGCTTCGACTCCCCTTATGTGCCGGGTTGGGATTGCCACGGTCTGCCCATCGAACTGAAGGTGGAAGGCATGGTCGGCAAGCCGGGGGAGAAGGTCTCCGCCGCCGAGTTCCGCGCCGAGTGCCGCAAATACGCCAAGACCCAGATTGAAGCGCAGAAGACCGACTTCATCCGTCTGGGTGTGCTGGGTGACTGGGAACATCCCTACCTGACCATGGACTTTGGCACCGAAGCCAACATCATCCGCGCCATGGCCAAGATCGTCGCAAACGGTCACCTGCACAAGGGCTCCAAGCCGGTGCACTGGTGTACCGACTGTGGCTCCGCCCTGGCGGAGGCCGAAGTCGAGTACTACGACAAGAACTCCCCCTCCATCGACGTGCGCTTCAAGGCCGTCGACGAGGCTGCAGTGGCGGCCAAGTTCGATTGCCCGCAAGGCCACACCGGCAAAGGCCCGATCTCTGCCGTGATCTGGACCACCACCCCCTGGACTCTGCCGGCCAATCGCGCCATCGCCATGCACGCCGATCTGGACTACGCTCTGGTGCAGGTGGACGGTGAGCAGCCTGAGCGCCTGATCCTGGCCGCCGAGCTAGTCAAGGACGTGATGGACCGTGCCGGTATCGAGCAGTTCCACAACCTGGGTTATGCCAAGGGCAGCACCCTGGATCTGCTGCGCTTCAACCACCCCTTCTATCACTACGATGTCCCCGTTGTGCTGGGTGAGCACGTCACTCTGGACGCCGGTACCGGTATCGTCCACACCGCCCCTGGCCACGGTCAGGAAGACTTCGTGGTCGGACAGAAATACGGTCTGGAAGTGGCCAACCCCGTTGGCAGCAACGGCGTCTACCTGCCGGATACCGAACTGTTCGCCGGCCAGCATGTGTTCAAGGCCAACACCGCCGTGGTCGATGTGCTGACCGAGCGCGGCGCCCTGCTGCACCATCAGGTGTTCAACCACTCCTACCCGCACTGCTGGCGTCACAAGACCCCGATCATTTTCCGCGCCACTCCCCAGTGGTTCATCAGCATGGAGCAGAACGGTCTGCGCAAGCGTGCGCTGGAAGAGATCGAGCGTATCGAGACCCAGGGCATTGCCGAACACGGCCAAAGCGGCTGGGTGCCGGCATGGGGCAAGAACCGCATCCAGGCCATGGTCGAGAACCGTCCGGACTGGTGCATCTCCCGTCAGCGGACCTGGGGTGTGCCCATCTCCCTGTTCGTCCATAAAGAGACCCAGCAATTGCACCCGGAATCCGTCCGTCTGATGGAAGAAGTGGCCAAGCTGGTGGAACAGAAAGGCATCCAGGCCTGGTGGGATCTGGACAAGGCCGATCTGCTGGGTGCGGACGCCGACAATTACGAGAAGGTGCCGGATACCCTGGACGTCTGGTTCGACTCCGGTTCTACCCACTCCTCCGTGGTGGATGCCCGTCCCGAATTCAACGGCAACCCGGCCGACATGTATCTGGAAGGCTCGGATCAGCATCGTGGCTGGTTCATGTCCTCCTTGATGATCGGCGTGGCCATGAAGGACAAGGCTCCGTACAACCAGGTACTGACCCACGGCTTCACCGTGGATGGTCAGGGCCGCAAGATGTCCAAATCCATCGGCAACGTGGTCAGCCCCCAGGACGTGATGAACAAGCTGGGTGCCGACATCCTGCGCCTGTGGGTGGCAAGCACCGACTACACCGGCGAGATGACCGTCTCCGACGAGATCCTCAAGCGCAGCGCCGATGCCTATCGTCGTATCCGCAACACGGCCCGCTTCCTGCTGGCCAACCTGAACGGCTTCAACCCGGCGACCGACATGGTGGCCCCTGCCGACATGGTGGTGGTGGATCGCTGGGCGGTGGGCCGTGCCAAGGCGGTGCAGGCCGAGATCGTGGCCGCGTTTGACGAGTACAACTTCCACGGCGTGACCCAGAAGCTGATGCAGTTCTGCTCCATCGAGATGGGCTCCTTCTATCTGGATGTCATCAAGGACAGGCAGTACACCGCCAAGGCCGACAGCCTGGCCCGTCGTTCCTGTCAGAGCGCCCTCTATCACATCGCCGAGGCCATGGTGCGCTGGATGGCGCCCATCATGAGCTTCACCGCCGACGAGATCTGGGCCCTGCTGCCGGGCGAGCGCGGCGAGTTCGTGTTCACCGAGGAGTGGTATGACGGTCTGTTCGGGCTGGAAGCGGGCGAGCAGATGAGCGACGCCTTCTGGGCGGAGATCCTGGATGTGCGTGGGGAAGTGAACAAAGCGCTGGAAGCGGCCCGTGGCGAGAAGCGCATCGGCGGTTCCCTGCAGGCTGAGCTGACCCTGTTCGCCAAGCCGGAGTTGGCTGCACGCCTGAACGCCCTGGCCGATGAGCTGCGCTTCGTGCTGCTCACTTCCAAGGCCAAGGTCGAGGTTGCCGAGTCTGCACCGGCGGACGCTGTCGCTACCGAGCGCGATGACCTCTGGCTGAGCGTGGCCCAGTCTGCTGCCGCCAAGTGCGACCGCTGCTGGCACCATGTGGAAGACGTGGGCACCATTGCTGGTCACGAAGAGATCTGTGGCCGCTGCGTCACCAACGTCGAGGGTGACGGCGAAACACGTCAATTTGCCTGATGAACATGACTCAAGACACTCAAAAAACCGGCCTGCGTTGGCTGTGGCTGGCGGTGCTGGCCTTCGTGCTGGACCAGGCGAGCAAGCTCGCCGTGGTCAAGTTGCTGCCGTTTGGTTATCCGGGGGTGGAGATCACCCCCTTCTTCAACCTGGTGCACGTCTACAACAAGGGGGCGGCGTTCAGCTTCCTGGCGGATCAGGGGGGCTGGCAGCGCTGGTTCTTCGCGGTGCTGGCGTTTGCCATCTGCGGTCTGCTGATCCACTGGTTGCGCAAGCAGTCGGTCACCCAGCGCTGGAGCGGCATCGCCTACTCCCTCATCATCGGTGGGGCGCTCGGCAACGTGTTCGATCGGCTGGTGCTCGGTCATGTGGTCGATTTCCTCGACTTCTACTGGCAGCGTGCCCACTGGCCGGCGTTCAATCTGGCGGACAGCTTCATCTTCATCGGTGCCGCCATGATAGTGCTGGACGGTTTTCGCAGTGAGAAGAAAAAGGAAGAGGCCGCATGAGCCAGCAGATTGCCGCTGACAGCAGCGTGCTGTTCCACTTTGCCATCAAGCTGGAAGATGGTTCGGTCGCCGACAGCACTGCGCTGCACGGCAAACCGGCCCGTCTGCGGATGGGGGATGGCAGCCTGACGGAGAGTTTTGAGCAGTGTCTGCTGGGGCTCAAGCAGGGGGAGGCCAAGAGCTTCACCCTGGCACCGGAGCAGGCGTTCGGCCTCTCCAATCCCGACAACATCTACCACCTGGACAGAGCCAAGTTTGGTGCCGATATGGAGCCCAAGGTCGGCACCATCATGATCTTCGATCAGCCCAACGGCGGTGAACTACCTGGCATCATCCGGGCGGTGGAAGGCATGTCGGTGACTGTCGATTTCAACCATCCCCTGGCGGGTCACACCGTGACCTTCGAGGTGGAGATCCTGGCTGTCGATGACGAGGAGAACGTTCACTGATGGATATCCTGCTCGCCAACTCCCGTGGCTTCTGTTGTGTTGGGATCGATCGTGCCATCGACATGAGCGAGGTGTGCTGATGGATATTCTGCTAGCTAATCCCCGCGGCTTCTGCGCCGGTGTCGATCGTGCCATCAGCATCGTCGAGAGCGCGCTGGAGAAATTCGGTGCGCCCATCTATGTCCGCCACGAAGTGGTGCACAACCGCTACGTGGTGAACAAGCTGAAAGAGGCGGGGGCCGTCTTCGTCGAGGAGCTCGATGAGGTACCGGACGACAGCATCGTCATCTTCTCCGCCCACGGCGTCGCCAAGACGGTGCGCGAGATGGCCAAGTCCCGCGCCCTCAAGGTGTTCGATGCCACCTGCCCCCTGGTGACCAAGGTACACATGGAAGTCCATCGCGCCAGCCGCAAGGGTTCCGAAGCTGTGCTTATCGGTCATGCCGGCCACCCCGAGGTGATCGGCACCATGGGGCAGTACGAGAACCACGAGGGTGGCATGTATCTGGTGGAGACACCGGAAGATGTGGTCAAGCTGCAGGTGAAGAATCCGGACGATCTCTGCTTCGTCACCCAGACCACCCTCAGCGTGGATGAAACCTCGGACGTCATCGACGCTCTGCGCCAGCATTTCCCCAGGATCCAGGGGCCGCGCAAGGATGACATCTGCTACGCCACCCAGAATCGCCAGGATGCGGTGCGGGAGATGGCGGGACTGGTGGATGCCATGCTGGTGGTGGGGTCACGCAACTCCTCCAACTCCAATCGCCTGCGGGAGCTGGCGGAGAAGGTGGGGGCGCGTGCCTATCTGATCGACGACGCGACCATGATCGAACCGGGCTGGCTGGACGGTGTGGAACGCATCGGGGTGACGGCCGGGGCCTCGGCTCCCGACATCCTGGTACAGAACGTCATCACTCGCCTGCGGGAGCTTGGGGGCAAGATAGTGACCGAACACCCGGGCCGTGAGGAGAACGTGGTGTTTGAGGTGCCACCCGAGCTTAGAATTATTTGAATTTGGCCAGGATGGCCTAAGAATAAAGCATGAAGTTTCTGATGCCGGGTTTGTCGTTGCGACCAATCCGGCATTAGACTGTCAGGAGTACCAGTCACCTAAGGATGGGACATGATTGGGTTCTATCGAGGCTTTTCCCTCATCGAATTGATGATAGTCGTCGCAATCGTGGCGATTATTGGCACTATTGCCTATCCCTCCTATCAGCGTTATCTGCTGGTCAGTCACCGTGTTGAAGCCAAAAATATGCTGCTGGATGCCGCCAACAGGCAAGAAAGCTATTTTATGGATTTCAACCGGTACGCCTCCTCTGCTGCTGCGTTGAACGTATCGGAAAACTCGGGTTCAGGCCTCTATCATCTGGTTATCTCCGCGGCAGGCAATACATTTACGCTGTTTGCGACGGCATCCGGAGCGCAAGGTTCCGATGGTGATTGCATCATCTTCTCCATCGATCAGAACGGAACCCGCAGCGCCACCCGGCTCGGCGATACCACCAACAATGCCTGCTGGGATTAGCCGATGAGAGCACAACGTCGTTCTCACATGACCGGATTCAGCCTGCTGGAGGTGATGATAGCCGCGGTGATCCTCTCTTTTGGCCTGCTGGGTCTGGTGGCCATGCAGGCGACGGCCAAGTTTTCCGGTTATGAGGCCCGTCAGCGCACCATCGCCAACTGGCTCGCCAACGATCTCGTGGAACGTGTGCGGATCAACAAGGACAGCTGGTCTGCCCAGGGCTCCGCAGTGGTTTCCAATACGGCCCTGAACCGCCCCTCCTGTGGCAATGACGACGGCACCATGGCGGGCTGCAGTCGCAGCGACAGGCAGGCGCTCGATCTCTACTATTGGCAGCGCTCTCTGGCTGGAGTGGCCGTCTCCGGCGCCGCATCATCCTTGCAGTCCCCCATTGGCTGCGTCATTCGGGGGGCCAACAACAGTCTGACCGTGGGGATCTTCTGGCGTGGCCGCCAGTCCCTCTCCGATGGGGCCACTAATGTCACCGCAGTGCGTGACAGCTGCGGCCTGAGCAATGTTGCAGATCGGCAGAGGCGTCAGTTCGTACTGACGACCACCCTGTGAAATCCCGTGGCTTTACCCTGGTCGAGTGGCTGATCGCCATGTTGATCGGCGTCTTTCTGGTGGGCGGGGGGCTCAGCATCTTCGTGGCTTCCCGTGCCACTACGGAGGACTCCTTCGATCAGAGCGAATTGCAGGAGAATGGCCGCATCGCCATGCGCATGCTGACCCAGGATCTGAAATGGGCCGGTTTCTGGGGGGACTATACGGGCTCTCCCATGGCGACGGGGCAGGGGGTGACGCTGAGTTCCGGCTCGACCGTCCTTGCAGCGGATGATTGTCTGGACAACCTGGGACGAGGCAGTCTGCCCCCTGGCGTAGGGACAAACAGGTCACTTTGGGCGACTCGGATTGATAGCAGCAAGGCGATTGCCGGTGGTGCTTTTGCCTGTATTCCTGTGGCATCGCGTATTGCCAACACGGATGTCATCAGTATCAAGCGGCTGATGGGCCGTCCCCTCACGGATGCAAACGCCGCAGGCAACCGCTTCTATCTCGCGACCAACACTCAGGTAGCCCAGATGTTCAAGGGTGGTGAGACCATACCCAGTGTGACCGTCATGCCTGCACGCCAATTGTGGGAATATCAGCACATCGTTTATTACCTCTCCCTCAATGCCACCACCAACAGCCCCGAGTTGAGAAAACGGTATCTGACGGCCAATGGTGGCTCCGTGCTGATCGGAGGAGCCATGGCGGAAGGGATTGAGAGACTCAGCATACTGTTTGGCGTTGATGACAGTCCGGTGCCGGATAGCACCATCGACCGCTATGTCGCCAGCAGCAATGTTACCGAGCAGGAATGGAGCGAGGGGCGGGTCGTCGCCGCCAGAGTCTTTGTGCTCGTGCGTTCATTGCAAGCTTCCGGCCGCTACGTCAATAACAATACCTATCAGGTTGGCGATGTCTCGGTTGCGGGTAATGGCGATGGTTTTCGCCGGTTGCTGCTGGAAACCAGCGTGTCACTGCGCAATCCGGCAGTCATGGGGGGAAACTCATGAAGCGTCAACGTGGGGTAGCTCTGATCGTTGCCCTGATTATTTTGGTACCGCTGACCTTGATTGCCGTCGTGGTGATGCAGTCATCGGGTCAGGATCTGAAGATGGCCGGCTCGGCGGCCAGCTTCCGGCAGGCGGAACATCGACTCGAAGGGATCATTGAGGCCGCCATGCAGAGCAATAACGTGTCGACGCTGATCTCGAATATGGGGGCCAGTGCGGCCATTACGGTCAACAGCAGCAACGCCTCTGCGGCTGTGGCGCTGACAACGCGAACGGAGACCGTCTGCAAGCGCAAGGTGGAGGCCAGCAGCAACAACGTCATTCCTGCATGCAAGTATGTCGAGCTGCAGACCTCGGTGAATTATGGAAAATATGCGAGCCAGTTGAACTGGGTTGCAGGTGTGGAACAGCCACTGCTCACCAAATAGGAGCGAAGGTTATGTGGTTACGACAAATTGGAATTGTCTTGTGCTGGTCCAGCCTGATACTGGTTGCCAATACAACGAGAGCCGATGATACCGAGCTCTTTATCTATGATTTCAACAAAGCCGGTGATTTCAGGCCCAAGGTACTGCTGATATTCGACAACTCGGGCAGTATGGCGGACACCATGGAGCAGATAAAAGAAACGTATAACCCGGCGACCGTCTATCCCGCACTGAGTAACGATCCCGATACGGCCAATAACAACAAGTTTATCTATTTCTCCACGGACGGCAGTATTCCCGCCATCAACAGCAATAAGCGCTTCTCTGACAAATTCAATGCGTGCGCCACGTCCAAAACACCCCTCGCCAATACGGGATATTTTCAGTCCCAGATGTGGAGCTATGAGGTGGAGAGTGGTACACCGCCAGGAAGAGGGCGGGGAGAGTGGTATTCCCTTAGCGGTTATCAGGTGAGCAACATCAGCTTGGTTGACTGCAAGCAGGATGTGACGGCAAGTAATCCGGCCAACCCCTACACCGGGAGTTGGTCTGTTGGCACAGGTTATCCGGTCGATAAAACAAGCAATACCAGAGGGGAATGGTTTTATACGGCGAACAAGGCCAATGCCGTCAATGCCAGCAATACGGCGGTGACTATTTATTCGGCTAATTATATCCGTTGGTATTATGGCCCAACCGGGTACTCCAAAGAATCCAGACTGCGTATTGCCAAGGATGCTGTCAAGGGGTTGATATCCTCGACACCGGGTGTCGATTTTGGTTTGGCCATATTCAATACCAACAACAGCAACTCTTCAAATGGTGGGCGAATTGTTCGAGACATATTGGGGAGTGAAACTACGCTGGCCAATGGTAAAAGTGGCGAGCAGGATTTATTGGATAGAGTGGAGGCCCTGACCGCCAGCACCAATACCCCGCTTTGTGAAACGCTGAGTGAAGCCTACCAATTCTTTGGGGGCAAACAGGTCGTCTATGGGCTGCAAGGCAGTCCGAGAGATACCACGGCAGAGAGCCCGGCCGGCACCTATCAAGCCCCGTATGACAACTGCTCCAACAATGGCTATGTCATCTATATCACCGATGGCGAGCCGACCCAGGATACCTCATCAGATACCGTCGTTCAGGGGCTGATCAATACGCTTTCAACGGATGAAAAAGCAGCCTATGGTTCGACCGTATCCTATGGCACAGGAAATAACCGGTCGAGTAGCTATCTGGCCGCACTGGCTGGCTATATGAAGCACAAGGACGTCAATAGCGTCTCCCCTGGCACTCAAACGGTCACTACCTTTACCGTTGGTTTCGGTGATGAGGCCATCAGCGGCGCCGGTAATTTACTGGCCGAAACCGCTCGTCGTGGTGGTGGTGTCTATTACCCGGCAACAAACGCCTCGGCCCTGACCGATGCCCTGAAAGCGTCCCTCCTCGCCATCCTCAGGATCAACACTTCCTTGGTTTCTCCGGCCATCGCCAGCAACAACTTCGACCGGACCCGCAGCCTCAACAATATCTATTACGCCATGTTCGAACCGGATGTGGGCCCAAGGTGGCGGGGCAATCTGAAGAAGCTGATGTTCTCCCCCGACGGCTATGTCGCCGACAGCCGTGGCCTGCCTGCGATCAAATTCGATGGCACCATCCTCGACAGTGCACAAACATACTGGTCAACGACCCGGGATGGTAACAGGGTTGCGGAGGGGGGGGCGCAGGCCATGCTGGCGGCCAAGAGCAACCGGAATCTCTATGTCATCAACAATGCCCAGACTCGGCTCGATGCATTGACCAAGGCGAATCTGGTCTCTCAGGCAGGGAGTGAGGCGGCATTGATGACCTTGATGAAAGTCGGCGACTCGGCCGAGTTGGACAAGCTGATCAACTGGACCAAAGGGTTGGATGTGGATGATGAGGACTTTGATACCTCGACCACCCTCCGTAGCCACATCATGGGGGACCCGCTTCACTCCCGCCCGCTGGTACTGAACTACGGGCCCCAGTCAGGCAATATGGCGGATGCGCCAGATTTGCGGATCTTGTTTGGCACCAATGCCGGTTTCTTGCACATGTTCAAGGACATGGGCAGCACCATCGACGAGAGCTGGGCCACGATTCCCTACGAGTTTCTGGCCAATCAACAGGCGCTGCGGGTCAATGCCGAGTCAGCTGAACATCTCTATGGTGTCGACTCTTCACCCGTTGCCCTCATCAAGGATGCCAATCGAAACGGAGTGTTGAAGTCTTCCGAAAACGACTTTGTCTGGGTGTTTACCGGGCTGAGAAGCGGTGGCAAGGCTTATTACGCCTTCGACCTGTCCAGTCCCAATACCCCGACCCTGAAATGGCGACTGAACGCCCAGAGCACGGGCTTTGGTGAGTTGGGATTGACCTGGTCGGTCCCCGAGGTGGCTTTCGTCCCCGGAGTGACCGATCCGGTCCTTGTCTTTACGGGTGGGTATGACACCAACAAGAGTGCTCAGGGGTTGGGAACCAATGACAGCATGGGGAGGGGGATCTATATCGTCAATGCCGCAACAGGAGCACTGGTGTTCAGTGCTACCCCTGCCGCCACGTCGACGTCCAATTTGCAGGTCAGTGGCATGAATGACAGCATGCCTGGCTCGGTGGCGACCCTGGATAGTGATGGGGATGACAAGGTTGATCGCATCTATGTGGGGGATACCGGTGGCAACATCTGGCGAATGGACCTGCCTTCTGCCACCAAGTCGGATTGGAAGGTCTTCAAGTTTGCCAGTCTGGGGTCGGATGCGACGCTGGCAGACGATCGCCGTTTCTTCACCCAGCCCATAGTGGTGAGGACCATCAACAAGCAGGTGACAGCAACGACTTCCGGGGGCAATACGACCTACTCCTATCAGGACCGCCCCTTCGATGCCGTGTTGATCGGTAGCGGTGATCGCAATCGTCCCTCGTCCGAATCGAGCGTTCGCAACGGCTATTTCATGCTGCGCGACTATGACGTCACGCCGCGCATTGCTACTTCACCGGCCAGAACCCCCATTCAGGTCTCCGATCTTTATGATGTCACCAATGATCCGCTCTCGGCCCAGACGACCACTGCCGGAACCTTGGCGGTCAAGGCGGGGATCACCAGTGCGAAGGGGTGGGCCAACTGGTTGAACGAAGAGGGAGAGAAATCATTGGGGACCGGTGTGGTCTTGCAGGGCAAGCTCTATTTCACTTCTTTCCTGCCCCAGGTGCAGTCATTCCAGCAGTGCACCATCCAGTCCATTGGTGCGGCGCGTCAATACATGGTGGATATGCACTACGGCAGCTCGTTCCGCTACGTCGTGGATCTGGATGGCAATGAGACCCCCGAACGCTACGTCGAGGTGCAAAACAAGGTGGCGGATGATCTGGTGGTCCATGCCGGGGATGATGCCAAGATCCGTATTCTGGGGGGCGGCACAGGGGAAGAGGTCATCCTCAAGGATGAGGGCAATGGCGAGCCTGAGCGCTGTACCGGTGGCGGCGAATGTGCAGAAGGTGCGGAGGAGGCCGAAATGGATATGTCGCCCAAGAAGATCTACCTGTATGAAGGAGAGGCGCAATGAAACCGTGGAGCATGATATGGGGCCTCGCCATACTCCTGTCAGGACATCTATTGGCGGATGACATGAAGTGCTATGTCGAATTGGCCAACGGGCAGAGGGTGGTACTGCGTGGCACCGTCACTGACAGCAGCCAGCAAGCCGTGCAGGAGAAGTTCAAGCTGAGGGGCTATGACGTCAATGGTACCGTGGTCCCGGTGCTTAAGTTGCTGGAATGTCGCCCTGCTGGGGACAGGTTCCAGTCAAAGGAGGGACAGCAGCAGGATGCCACCCAATTGCGATAGTGGCTCAAGCGTATCAAGGACAGATATTGGCCTGGGTCGACTGGGTGGTGCGTCCTGAGGGGGCGACAATCAGGTTGACCTGAGCATTGCCGGGGCTGCAAAGACTCAGGGTTGCATTGGTCGTCAGACTGGTGCCATCTGGGCTGAAGTTGGTGGAGGTCCGGTTGTTGGAGGCGGTGAAGGTTCTGGGGAAGGCCGCGCTTCTGGCCAGCAGTTGTTCCCCGTTGTTGAGCACGTCATTGCCGTTGTTATCGACAAATACCAAGATCTGCGTGGGATTGGCCGTGACGCAGTTATCGCTGGCGTTGGCCAGGCAGGCAGTGACGGTTTGCTGATTGTCGACGGCCTGACCGCGAGCGAAGCGCAGATACTTAAGCAGGGTGCGCGATTCAAATTGCAGTGTGTTTTCGTTGAGCAGGCTCGACATGGCGGGCGCCCCAATACCGAGCAAGATGACCCCCAGGCTGACGGCGATCATCAGTTCAAGTAGCGTGAATCCTTTCACATCCTTGATCATGGCAAATCTCTCCTTCGATTAGTTACATCTTATCTGCTGGTGGCCAGAACTCCAGCGCAAAGCCCAAGGGTTGGGCTGGCACAGCCAGCGCCTTTTCTTTATCATTCCCCATCATTTTCGAATTCAAGATGCATCGCCATGGCAAAAGCCCTCTCTCTGATGCTTGCCCAGTTAAATCTGACGGTAGGCGCCATCGAAGACAACTGTGACAAGGTGCTGGCCGCGGCCGCCGAGGCGGACGCCCAGGGGGCCGATCTGCTGGTCTGTTCCGAGTTGGCGCTGACCGGTTATCCGCCGGAGGACTTGCTGCTGCGGGCCGATCTGATGCTCCGGGTCGAGGCCGCGCTGGCCTGCCTCTCTGCCTGGGCTGGCCAGTGCGCGATCCTGGTGGGTCACCCCTGGCGTGAAGAGGGCGCGCTCTACAACGCGGCGTCTCTCTTCGAGCAGGGCGGGCTGGTGGCTCGCTATTTCAAGCAGGATCTGCCGAACTACGGCGTGTTTGACGAGAAGCGCTACTTCACCGCAGGCAGTGAAACCTGCGTGGTCTCTTTCCGTGGTCATCAACTGGGGCTGCTGATCTGCGAGGACCTGTGGCAATCGGGTCCGGCCATGGCGGCCAAGGCTGCCGGTGCCGAGTTGCTGCTGACCATCAACGCCTCACCCTATGATCGCGAAAAACCCTGGATCCGCCATGAGTTGATGACGGAGCGCTGTGCCCAGACCGGTCTGCCACTGGTCTACCTCAATCAGGTGTGTGGTCAGGACGAGCTTATCTTTGACGGTTGCTCCAAGGTGTTCAACGGCCAGGGCGAGCTGACCCACAAGCTGGCACCGTTTGCCGAAGAGCTGGCACTGGTACGCTTCGAGCAGGGTCAGCCGGTGAAGGAGAAGGAGCCTGCGGCATCCCTCCCGCCATTGGCGGAGATCTATCAGGCGCTGGTACTGGCGGTGCGAGATTACATCACCAAGAACGGCTTCCAGGGCGCGGTGCTGGGTCTCTCCGGTGGAATTGACTCCGCCCTGACCCTGGCCATTGCGGCCGATGCCATCGGTGCCGACAAGGTGCAGGCGGTGATGATGCCGTTCCGCTATACAGCCCAGATGAGCGTGGAGGATGCCAAGGAGCAGGCCGAGCGGATGGGGGTGGAGTTTGACATCATCTCCATCGAACCCATGTTTGAAGGCTTCATGACCCAACTGGCACCGCTGTTTGCCGGCACCGCCCAGGATACCACGGAAGAGAACCTGCAGGCGCGCTGTCGCGGTGTACTGCTGATGGCGCTCTCCAACAAGCGCCGCCGCATTGTGCTGACCACGGGCAACAAGAGCGAGATGTCCGTTGGCTATGCCACCCTGTACGGTGACATGGCGGGTGGTTTCGACGTGCTCAAGGATGTGCCCAAGACGCTCGTCTTCAAACTGTGCGAATATCGCAATACCCTCGATTATGTGATCCCGCAGCGGGTCATCGATCGTCCGCCTTCTGCAGAGTTGGCGCCGGATCAGGTGGATCAGGACAGCCTGCCCCCTTACGACATCCTGGATGCCATCCTCAAGCACTATGTGGAGGAGGATGCCTCGGTCGCCGATCTGGTGGCGGAAGGTTTCGAAGAGGCGGTGGTACGCAAGGTGATCCGGCTGGTGGATCTCAACGAATACAAGCGCCGTCAGGCGGCCGTCGGGCCCCGCATCACGGCCCGCAACTTTGGTAAGGATCGCCGTTACCCCATCACGTCCGGGTTTGGCAAACAGAACTGGTAAGGAGTCACCATGAAGAAGATTGAAGCCATCATCAAACCGTTCAAGCTGGACGATGTGCGCGAGGCCCTGGCCGAGATCGGCATCAACGGCATGACGGTGTCCGAGGTCAAGGGATTCGGCCGCCAGAAGGGTCACACCGAGCTCTATCGTGGCGCCGAGTACATGGTGGATTTCCTGCCCAAGGTCAAGCTGGAGCTGGTGGTGCAGGACGAGGATCTCGATGCCTGCCTGGAGGCCATCCAGAACACGGCGCGTACCGGCAAGATTGGCGATGGCAAGATCTTCGTCTGCGAAGTTGAACGTGTTATCCGCATTCGTACTGGTGAAGAGAACGAAGACGCTATTTGATGTTGGATTTGCCTCGAAAGTTTGACATGCGAACAGCGGCTCTGCCGTTGATGGGAAAGCGCTTCGTGGTGGTGCTGGGTCTGCTGATGGGATTGACCGCCTGCAGCACCACGCCGCCAGCCCAGCCGGAGAACCTGTGCCAGATCTTTCGGGAGAAGCCGGACTGGCACAAGGCGGCGCTCAAGATGACCGAGCGCTGGGGAACGCCGGTGCAAGTGGTGATGGCCATGATGTATCAGGAGTCCTCCTTCGTGCACGACGCCCAGCCACCGATGCAGTATTTCCTCTTCATCCCGACCGGCCGTGCCAGCTCTGCCTATGGCTATGCCCAGGTGAAGGATGATACCTGGGACGACTACAAGCGGGAAACCGGCAACGGCTGGAGCGATCGGGATGATTTCGCCGACGCCATCGATTTCATGGGCTGGTACACTAACAAGGCCCAGCGGCTGAACGGCACCTCCAAGTGGGATGCCTACGGCCAGTACCTCAATTATCACGAAGGCTGGGGCGGCTACCGGCGCGGCAGCTACCGAGCCAAGGGGTGGCTGATGAAGGTCTCCCGCAAGGTGGAGGCCCGAGCCCAGCGCTATGGCGCCCAGTATCGACAATGCAAGGATCAGCTTCCCAGCGGGGGCTGGTTCTCGTAACCACATCAGGAGTCAGAAATGCCGTTATTGGACAGTTTTACCGTCGACCATACCCGCATGGAGGCCCCGGCAGTACGGGTCGCCAAGACCATGCAGACCCCGAACAAGGACACCATCACGGTGTTCGACCTGCGCTTCTGCGTACCGAACCAGGAGATCCTCTCCGAGCGTGGCATCCATACCCTAGAGCACCTGTTTGCGGGTTTCATGCGGGATCACCTCAATGGCAACGGCGTCGAGATCATCGACATCTCCCCCATGGGTTGCCGTACCGGTTTCTACATGAGCCTGATCGGTGCACCGGATGAAGCCCGTGTGGGTGCCGCCTGGAAGGCCGCCATGAGTGACGTGCTGACCGTGCAGGAGCAGGGCAAGATCCCCGAGCTGAACGAATACCAGTGCGGCACCTATGCCATGCACTCCCTGGAGGAGGCGCATGCCATCGCCCGTCAGGTGCTGGATCGCGGCATCGGCGTCAACCGCAACGACGAACTGGCTCTGCCGGAAGAGAAGCTCAAGAGCCTCTGAGATCGAGTGGGTTTGTGAAATGAAGAAGGCCGGTCATCTTGACCGGCCTTCTTGCCATGAGGCATCAGGTGGGGAGCGGCATCACCCGGTTGCGGCCGAGCGCCTTGGCCTTGTAGAGCAGCTTGTCGGTGCGCTCGATCAGGGCGTCTGCGCTCTCCTGGCCGCTGTGCTCACCGACGCCGAAGGAGGCGGTGATGTGATCGATGCGCCGGCCGGACTTTCTATCCAGAATGGACATCTTCTCGATGGCCCGGCGCAGGCTTTCCGCCATCTGACGGGTCAGCGCCAGGGAGCGGCGGGGGGCCAGCAGGGCAAACTCCTCTCCTCCGAGCCGATAGGCGGTGATCCCCTCCTTGCTCACCTCCCGCAGTCGCTTGCCGAAGATGCGCAGCACCTGATCCCCCAGCAGGTGGCCATACTCGTCGTTGAAGTTCTTGAAGCGATCGATGTCGACCATGATCAACGAGAAGGGCTGACGGCTGCGGATCAGGCTGTCCACCTCCAGATCGAAGGCACGCCGGTTGAGCAGGCTGGTGAGGGCATCTTCGGTAGCCAGTTTGCGGGTCTCGCTCAGCGCCTCCTTTAACTCCTTGATCTCCTTCTCGGCGCTGCTGAGCTGATTGCGAAAATGCAGGGTGGAGAGGCGCACGTCCCTGGACTCTCGTACCAGCTCCCGCAGTATGGACATGGTGTCATCCAGGCTGAGCCCGTCGTCGTCGATGAGGCTGAGTTTGTCAAAACTCTTGTCGAGCATGGCCTGGAACTGACCGGTATCGACCAGGGCATCCTGCATGGAGTGGCTGAGCTCGTTGGCCATGGCGGCCAGGTTGAGCTTCATGGTCTCCATCTGCTGTTCATCCTGGTTGGCCAGATGCTGGTGATAGAGGCGCTCACAGGTGGTGAGAGAGAAGGTGCCCTGCTGCTTGATCGCCTGATCGACGGCGCTGTTGAGCTCGGGCATGTCCCCTGAGACGTAGTTGTACCAGAGATGGTAATTGTTCGGGGTGGTGGGGATTTGATACTTGATCATCAGGGGAACCGCCTGTTTCAAATAGGCGGCAGATTGGGCAAACGAGTCCTTGCTCATGAATTCCGAGTCTCACATACCTGCAAACTGCGGTCAGTATGACAGAGAGATTGGCCAAAAGGCAGTCGATGGATGCCATTAGCTCCCCCCTTCGATATAATGTCTGCGTTATTCCTTATTCAAAGGCCTGCTTATGTCTCAAAAAGATCCTTTCCTCCAACGCGAGGCCGAAAAATACGAAAACCCCATCGCCAGCCGCGAGATGCTGCTGGAGCTCATCAAGGGTCATGAGAAACCCATGTCCCGTGAAGAGCTGGCCAAGGTCCTCAAGCTGACCGAGGAAGAGCCGTTGGAAGCCTTGCGCCGTCGTCTGCGCGCCATGGAGCGTGACGGACAGCTGGTATTCACTCGCAACCAATGTTACGCCCTGCCGGATCGTCTGAATCTGGTGAAAGGCTATGTGCTCGGCCACAAAGACGGTTTCGGTTTTCTGCGTCCCGAAGGCGGCGGAGCGGATCTCTTCCTGAACAACCGCGAGATGCAGCGTCTGATGCACGGCGACTATGCCCTGGTGCAGCCGACCGAGATCGATCGCAAAGGCCGCCAGGAGGCGCGTCTGGTGCGTCTGCTCAAGTCCCGCGAGGCGGACATCGTCGGTCGTTACTTCGTCGAGAACGGCGTGGGCTTCGTGGTGCCGGATGACAGCCGGATCGGCCAGGACATCATCATCCCGGAAGGGGAGAACAAGGGTGCCCGTCAGAGCCAGGTCGTGGTCGTGCGCATCAACCAGCGTGCCAGCGCCCGCTTCAACGCGGTCGGCACCGTGCTGGAAGTGCTGGGGGAGAACATGGCTCCCGGCATGGAAATCGAAATAGCCCTGCGCACCCACGGCATTCCCCATACCTGGCCGGAAGAGGTGACCAAGGAGATCGCGGGCCTGGGCGAACAGGTGCCGGAGAAGGCCAAAGAGGGTCGCATCGACCTGCGCGCCCTGCCGCTCATCACCATCGACGGGGAAGATGCCCGTGACTTCGATGATGCGGTCTTCTGTGAAGCCAAGCGCGGTGGCGGCTGGCGCCTCTGGGTGGCCATCGCCGACGTGTCTGCCTATGTGCGTCCCGGTACGGCGCTGGATGCCGAGGCCTATCAGCGCGGCAACTCCGTCTACTTCCCGGAATTCGTGGTGCCCATGCTGCCGGAGGTACTCTCCAACGGCCTCTGCTCCCTGAACCCGCAGGTCGACCGCCTGTGCATGGTGTGCGAGATGACCATCTCCGCCGCCGGTCGCATGTCCGGTTACAAGTTCTACGAAGCGGTGATGAACTCCCACGCCCGCATGACCTACACCAAGGTGGCGGGGATCCTGGATGGCGAGCCCAAGCTGCGTCAGCAGTACGAGCCGCTGATCGGTCACATCGAGGAGCTCAACAACCTCTACAAGGCCCTCAAGCACGCCCGTCATCAACGTGGCGCCGTGGAGTTCGAGAGCGAAGAGACCCGCTTCATCTTCAACGCCCAGCGCAAGATCGACCGTATCGTGCCGCTGGTGCGCAACGACGCCCACAAGATCATCGAAGAGTGCATGATCCAGGCGAACGTGGCGGCCGCCCGCTACATCGAGAAGAACGAGGCCGCCGCCCTGTTCCGTACCCACGATCGTCCGGGTGAAGAACGTCTGACCGGCTTCCGCGACTTCCTGGCCGAACTGGGCCTGGAGCTCAAGGGGGGTCTCGAGCCCGAGCCGAAAGACTTCGCCGAGCTGGCCGCCAAGTTTGAAGGGCGTCCGGATGCGGAGCTGCTCTCCACCATGTTGCTGCGCTCCATGCGCCAGGCGGTCTATCAGGCCGACAACATCGGTCACTTCGGTCTGGCCCTGAAGTCTTACGCCCACTTCACCTCGCCGATCCGCCGCTATCCGGATCTCATCCTGCACCGCGCTATCAAATACCAGACTGCCAAAGAGCAGCAGGGGAATCTGCGTCACAAGTGGACCCCGAGTGGTGGTTATCACTACCAGCTGGATGAAGTCGATCCCATGGGCGAGCACTGCTCCATGACCGAGCGCCGTGCCGACGACGCCACCCGCGACGTGGCCGACTGGCTCAAGTGCGAGTACATGCTGGATCACGTGGGTGACGAGTTCGACGGCGTCATCGCCAGCGTCACCGGCTTCGGCTTCTTCGTGCGTCTGGCCGAGATCCACATCGACGGTCTGGTGCACGTCAGCACCCTCACCAACGACTACTACCAGTTCGACCCCCTGCACCAGCAGCTGATTGGCGAGAACTTCCGTCGTCGCTACCGTCTGGGTGACAAGGTCCGGGTCAAGGTGATGGGCGTGAATCTGGACGATCGCAAGATCGACTTCGTGATGGTGGAAGAGCCCCTCCAGGCCACCGGCAAGAACGCCAAGGAGATGGCGCGCAAGCAGGCCGAGATCAAGAAGGAGAAGGCCAAGAGCGCCCAGCGTCACGAGAAACGCAAGGAGAGCAAGGATGGCGTCAAGGCCGACAAGGGCGGCCGTGCCAAACCCAGCAACAGACGACCGGGCAAAAAAGCTCGCGACAAGGCCAAGAGCACTAAATGAGTACTGAACTGATCTACGGCATTCACGCTGTCTCCGCGCTGCTCGAGCGTACCCCGGAGCGTTTCATCGAGGTATGGGCCCTCAAGGGCCGCGATGACGACCGGCTGCAACCCTTGCTGGACGAACTGGAATCCCTCGGCCTCAAGGTGCAGAGCGTGAACCGCAAGACGCTCGACGACAAGGCCGAGGGCAACAATCACCAGGGCATCATGGCCAAGGTGATCGAGGCCCCCAAGCTGGCCGAGCACGATCTGGCCAGCCTGCTGGATGGCTTGGCCGAGCAAAAGGCCCAGCCCTTCCTGCTGGTGCTGGACGGGGTGACCGACCCACACAACCTCGGCGCCTGCCTGCGTAGCGCCGATGCGGCCGGGGTCCATGCGGTCATCGTGCCGCGGGACAAGGCCACCGGCCTCACGTCCGTGGTGCGCAAGGTTGCCTGTGGCGCCGCCGAGGTGGTGCCGCTTATCCAGGTCACCAACCTGGCCCGCAGCCTGCGCGAGTTGCAGGAGCGCGGTGTCTGGATCGTCGGCACCGCCGGCGAGGCGGATCACGATGTGTTCCAGGCCAAGCTTACCGGCCCCATGGCGCTGGTGATGGGCGCCGAGGGCAAGGGGATGCGTCGCCTGACCCGTGAGCACTGTGACGAACTGGTGAGCATCCCCATGGCGGGGGCCGTCTCCAGCCTGAACGTCTCGGTGGCGACCGGCGTCTGCCTGTTCGAAGCCGTGCGTCAGCGTCGCGGCTGAATTGGCCGGGATGGACAGACCCCTGTTCAATCTGGATAGGGACATGAATGAGCAGGAGGCCGAGCGCCTCCTCTCTTTTGCCCGCCCGGTGAGGCTCTCACCCCGCGACTGCCTCTGGCAGGCGGGAGATAGCCCGGATCTGCTGGTCAGGGTGGAGCAGGGATTGCTGCGGGCCAGGGTGGTGCTGGCGGACGGGCGCGAGTACATCAAGGAGTTCTACTGGGAGGGGGATGAGTTCATCGACTTTCACCACCTGCTCTCGGGGGAGCCCGCCCGCTACAGCGTGGAGGCGCTGGAGCCCTGTCGCTTGCAGCTGTTCGCGCTGTCAGACCTGCGCACGCTTGCCTGCTGGCCCGCCTGGTATCACCACTTGCTGGCGGTGCAGCTGAGGATCAAGGAGGAGAAGGAGCTGTTGCTGCTGACCGAGAGCCCCCAGGCCCGCTACCAGCACTTCCTGCACAGCTTCCCCGCGCTGGATGCCAGGGTGCCGGATCATCAGGTAGCCGCCTATCTCGGGATCACACCCATCAGCCTCAGCCGCATTCGCAAGCGGCTCAAGCATCTTAACCAAGGTTAATGCCGACCCTGTATCTGCAAGAGTATGCTGACGGGCCGGATCGGTAAGGAGTATGTGATGAACTGGAGTCTCAAACCCTGGTGTGAACTCACCACGGACGAGTTGTATGACCTGCTTGCCCTGCGCGCCGAGGTGTTCGTGGTGGAGCAGACTTGCCCCTTCCAGGACTTGGACGGGGTGGATCGCCGGGACGGTGTGCTGCATCTGCTGGGATATGACGGTGAGCATCTGGCGGCCTATGCCCGCATCATGGCTCCCGGTATCGGGGACGAGCAGGGTGCGGCCATCGGCCGGGTGGTCACGTCGCCGCGCTCCCGTGGGGATGGACTGGGTCACCGCCTGCTGACGGAGGCCGTCAGGGGCTGCGAGGGTCTCTGGCCTGCGCACTCCATCTGGCTTGGTGCCCAGGCCCATCTGCAGGGATTCTATGGCCGTCACGGCTTCGTGGCGGAAGGGGAAGGTTATCTCGAGGATGACATCCCCCATATGGGAATGCGCAAGGCCCTCTGAGGCTGTTGGTGGGAGTCAAAAGCGTAATCATGCGATGGCTCCCACATTGCCATGGAATAAAGGGCTATGATCCCCGGCCCCGATAGCATGGAATTCTGTTGTGACCCCCACCATCTTCGCGGCCATCTTGCTGGCCGCCCTGCTGCATGCACTCTGGAACGCTCTGGCCAAACGCCAGGCCGCGGGCCGGGTCAGCGTGTTGCTGGTCTCCCTCTGTTCTGGGCTGTTCTGCCTGCCCTTGCTGCCCCTGGTTGGATGGCCGGCCCCCGTCGAGTATCCCTGGCTGGCGCTCTCCATCCTGCTGCACTGCGGCTATTGCCTGTTTCTTGGCCGAGCCTACCGGTTGGGAGAATTTGGCCAGATCTATCCGCTGGCGCGCGGCAGTGCGCCCCTACTGACACTGTTGCTGGGTATTCTGCTGCTGGGGGAGTGGCCCGGATTGCCGGCGGTGGTGGGGGCATTGGTGCTGGTGAGCGGCGTGCTGTTGATGGCCTGGCGCGGTGGCATCAGGCTGGCGCCGACGGCGCTCACCGCCGTGTTGGTGACGGCGCTCTTTACCGCCTCTTATACCCTGTCCGATGGCATGGGGGCCCGTTCGGCCGGCGCGCCGGTGCGCTACACCCTCTGGCTGTTCGCCCTGACGGCGCTGGTGATGCCGCTGCTGATGCGCTGGCAGAGCCGCACCTCTCTGCGTAGCCTGGGCCGGGCGGACTGGTACGCTGGGGCGATCGGCGGGGCTCTGTCGCTGCTTGCCTACGGCATCGTCATCTGGGCCATGACCCAGGCTCCCATCGGATTGGTGGCGGCCCTGCGCGAGAGCAGCGTGCTGTTTGCCATGCTGCTCTCCTGGCTCTGGCTGGGGGAGCGGCTGGGGAGGGTCAGGCTGGTGGCTGCCCTGGTGATCCTCGGCGGCATCCTGCTGATCCGCCTCGCCTGAACCACCTCCTGGCCTGCCACCGCCACGTTAAGGGGAGACCCGACTTTGTAGGGTGAAGCCTTCCTCACAGGGATTGAGCTGCACGCTGACGGTGCCAAGCTCCGCCAGGCTGCCGACGTGGGTACCACCACAGGGGATGGTGACCTCCCTGCCTTCCAGCATACAGTGCCAGTAGCGAGAGTCGATGATGGCCTCGCCAGCCCGTGAGCGGCGGATCTCGCCGCCGCTCGCCAGCCACTCGGCCAGTTGTGTGTTCACCTGCTGCTCTATGCGGGGCAGTTCAGCCAGCAGCGCCTCGCTGTTGACCCCCTTCTTGCGCAGGCTCTTGCCGATGCGGTATTGCTCCCGGGAGCCTCGCGGCTCGACCCGGGAGGACTGGATGGCGAGGCGGTCGAAATCCGGTTGCGCCAGCGCATCCCGCTCGCTCACCTCCTTGCGCCAATAAGGCATCAGCACCCGGTTCAGGGCCAGGGCCACCAGGTGGCAGCCGCTGTGGCCCAGACTCAGGGCGTGGCGAGCCTCTGCATCGACCTTCAGCTCGACCTCACCGCCGATGGGAAGCGCATGTTGGCCTGCCAGCGGGTGTACCACCACGAAGGCCCAGCCCTCTGCGCCCCGCTTGACCGGGATGGCCTGATCGACGAAGAGTTCTCCTTCCGGGCTGATGGCGCCCATGCGGCAGGGACCCACGACGGCGCGACCGCCTTCCCAGCTGACGGTGCCGACGTCTCCCGGTTGATCGGGCCAGAGGTGGCTCTGGGGATGGAAAGGGGTGAGTTCGGTCACCAGCAGGGTCGGCTCGCCCGCCTGGCAATGGACGATTCTGGCCTGCTCGAAATGATGGCCCAGCACGAAGCTGGCGCGGCTATGTTCCATGGATGGCTCCCGCCCGTTGCAAATACAGAGGGGCAGCATACGCCAAAGTGCGGACGGGCTCATTAACCCGGGTTAATGAGCCCGCCTTGCACTGACGGAATGAATCAGATCATGGAGACCAGCAGATAGGCGTTGAGGCCGATCACCAGGGCGACGATGAGACGGCCCAGCGCCTGGGTGACCGGGTGGTTGCGATGCTGGCCCATCAGGGCGCGATCCCCGGTCAGGATGAGCAGGGGGATGAGGGCCAGGGCGATACCGAAGCTCAGGATCACCTGGCTCAGCACCAGGATCTCCGTGGTGTTGAGCCCCATGGCGATCACCACGAAGGCAGGGGCCATGGTGATGAGCCGGCGCAGCCAGAGCGGGATGCTGAAACGCACGAAGCCCTGCATCACCACCTGACCGGCGAGGGTCCCCACCACGGTGGAGGAGATGCCGGATGCCACCAGAGAGAGGCCGAACAGGGTCGCCGCGGCGGGGCCGAGCAGCGGTGTCAGCGTCTGGTAGGCCGTCTCCAGCTCGGCGACCTGCTGGTTGCCGGTGCCGTGGAAGGCCGCGGCGGCCATGGCCATCATGGCCAGGTTGACGAAGCCGGCGATGGTCATGGCGATGGCCACATCCACCTTGGTGGTGTGCAGGCGCTGGCTGACGGTACCCTGATCCTGGGTGTGCTGGGTCAGCGCCGAGTGCAGATAGATGACGTGGGGCATGACGGTCGCCCCCAGCACGCCGGCGGCCAGGTAGATGGCATCGCTGTTGGGCAGGCCGGGGAAGAGGGCGCCCTCCAGCAAGCTGGGCAGATGAGGGCGGGAGAACACCAGTTCGACGATATAGGCGGCAGCCACAAACAGCAGCAGACCGCCCACTGCGAACTCCAGTGGCTTCTGGCCACGGCTCTGGAGCATGAGGATGCCCCAGGTGACCACGGCGGTGATGCAGGCCCCTTCCAGCAGGGTGACTCCGAGCAGCAGCTTGAAGCCCACGGCGGCGCCGATGAACTCGGCGAGATCCGTGGCCATGGCGATGATCTCCGCCTGCACCCAGTAGGCCCAGACGGCGGGTTTTGGCAGCTTGTCGCGGATGTGCTCCGCCAGGTTCTTGCCGGTGACGATGCCGAGCTTGGCGGAGAGGGTCTGCACCAGCATGGCCATCAGGTTGGCCCAGACCACTACCCACAGCAGTTGATAGCCGAAGGTGGAGCCCGCCTGGATATTGGTGGCAAAGTTGCCCGGATCTATGTAGCCGATGGCGGCGATGAAGGCTGGCCCCAGCAGGGTCAGCTTGAATTTGCGGGCCGGGATGGCCGTGCTCAGCGCGGGTTGCATATCACACCCTCCAGAAAGTCCTGAGGATAGTATGGATCTAAATGATAATTGTTATCAATTGAAGTTTTGCATCAGATCCATCGATAAAAACAAATGTTGACGCCGGTTGCAGTGGGAGAGGCGATTTCGTACAATACGCCGCCCTAGAAAGCAGCGTCAAAACACCACTATGTTCCTTGCCTCCGAGGTCTGGCTGCACCTGGGCAGAGGCTGAATTAATCCGTAAGGAGCTAAAATGCGTCATTACGAAATCGTCTTCATGGTTCACCCGGACCAGAGCGAGCAAGTACCTGGCATGATCGAGCGTTACACCGGCGCCATCACCACCTCCGGTGGTACCATTCATCGCCTGGAAGATTGGGGCCGCCGTCAACTGGCTTACCCGATCGACAAGCTGCACAAGGCTCACTATGTTCTGATGAACGTAGAAGCCGAGCAGGCCGTTATCGATGAGCTGGAAACCAACTTCCGCTTCAACGATGCCGTTATCCGCAACATGATCATGCGCACCAAGCACGCCGTGACTGAAGTTTCTCCGATGGCCAAGGCCAAGGAAGAGCGCTTCACCCGTCGTGACGACGAGCGCCGCGAAGATGCTGTTGAAGCGTCTTCCGAAGAGTAATTCTTAAGATCATTCCATAGAGGATAAAGGCCATGGCACGTTATTTCCGTCGTCGTAAGTTCTGCCGCTTCACCGCCGAGAACGTTACCGAGATCGACTACAAAGATATCGTTACTCTGAAAAACTACGTCACTGAATCTGGCAAGATCGTACCGAGCCGTATCACCGGTACCCGCGCCAAGTATCAGCGTCAGCTGGCACGCGCCATCAAGCGTGCTCGTTACCTGGCTCTGCTGCCGTACACCGATCTGCACAACAAGTAAGAATCGGTCCGGCGCTTACGCCTAACTCAACTTTCATAGAGGAAAGGTAATGCAAGTTATCCTGCTCGATAAGATCGCCAAACTGGGCGGTCTGGGTGACCAAGTTTCCGTTAAAGCTGGTTATGCCCGTAACTACCTGATCCCGCAAGGCAAAGCCGTTATGGCTACCAAGGCCAACATCGAGACCTTCGATGCTCGCCGTGCTGAACTGGAAGCCAAGCTGGCTGCCGGTAAAGCTGCCGCTGAAGAGCGCGCTGCCAAGCTGGGTGAACTGGCTGCCGTTGTCATCGCCTCCAAGTCTGGCGACGAAGGCAAGCTGTTCGGTTCCATCGGTACCCGTGACGTGGCTGAAGCCATCACTGCTGCCGGCGTAGCCGTTGCCAAGAGCGAAGTCCGCATGGGCAACGTTCTGCGTAACACCGGTGAGTACGAAGTTGTTGTTCAGCTGCACGCTGACGTCAAGGCAACCGTACAAATCCAGGTTGTTGCTCTGTAATAGCGTCTCGCTTTGCAGAAAAAACCCGCGCAACTGCGCGGGTTTTTTTATTTTTGAATCCGGCGGGGATCACGGGGTAGAGTGGGGCTCTGTTCCTCTGACGGAGATCCCTATGGCAGCCTGGGTCGAAGGCCGGGTCATCGAGCGCATCGAATGGACACCCACCCTGTTCTCCCTGCGTGTGGCGGCAGAGCTTGCCCCCTACAAGGCGGGTCAATTCACCAAGCTGGCCCTGCAACGGGGCGAGCAACGGGTCCAGCGGGCCTACTCTTTCGTCAATCCTCCCACCACGCCCTACCACGAATTCTATCTGGTGACGATCCCGGACGGGGAGCTGACGCCCTCCCTCGGCGCCCTCCTGCCCGGTGACAGCCTGTTGGTGCAATCCCAGGCCACCGGTTTCCTGACCCTGGACGAGCTTCCCGCCGGGCGGGATCTCTGGCTGCTCTCCACCGGCACGGCCATCGGCCCCTTCCTCGCCATGCTGGCGGAGGGAGAGGTCTTCCGGCGTTTCGAAAACCTGGTGCTGGTGCACGGAGTGCGCAAGGGGGAGGAGCTCACCTATCAGGCCCTCATCACCAGCCTGGTCGAGCAGTACGGCCCCCGATTCCGCTATGTCCCCTTCGTCAGCCGCGAGGCTTGGCCGGGGGCCATGGCAGGGCGGATCCCGGCGGCCATCGATGAGGGCAGTCTGCAGGAGCGGGTGGGGTTGGCGTTTTCCGCCGAGCACAGTCAGGTGATGATCTGCGGCAATCCCGCCATGGTGAAGGAGACCCAGCAATCCTTGCTGGCATTGGGGTTGGCCAAAAACCTGAGACGAGCGCCGGGCAATATCAGCATGGAGAATTACTGGTAGGGATGGGCAGTGTTATGCGCTATCTGTTGATGGTTTTGTGATCCACTCCAGCTGACAACTCTTTTCCTTGCAGTGTGTTGTGCTGCTCGGTATCGCTCTGGCGCGAGTCTTGCGAAGGACGATCCCGATTGGCCGCATTGTCGTGGGCCGGGGGCGCCGCGAAGGCCGCGCCGCTGTTGAGCAGCCTGGAGAGCAGATGGGAAACGGAGTTGCGCATGATGACCTCTCTGGTAGCAGGGGCCTCAGTGTAGGGGGGGCAACCTGAACCAAAGCGGAACAACGTCTGTCGGTGACTTCTGGCAACTTGGTGCAGAAATGGCGGTTAAATGCCATGAACGCGTCGGCTTCTTGGGTGGTGTCAGAAACGTTGAAGCAATTCAACGGGTTGGCCAGAACAGTCTGGATAGCAGCCTGCTCGGTACGCCCCGGTCTGCATGAGCCGCGCAGGCTATTCGGAGCAAAGAAGGGGAGGCGATGGCCTCCCGGCTGCACCCTGGACGAGCGGCAGACCGACTGGCGGGAGGGAGGGACTCGCCATGATCAGGGGGACAGATGAAAAGGCGCCGTGTATCCGCGCGTCCCTTGATCATGACGGCATCCGGTGGCTGCCGGATCCCGTCTCCTGGGGACAAGGGGGTGGCTATTTGTCCAATTCGGTCGGGTTCTGCCCATCCGGATGCGGATATGGCGGAAATCCGGGGATCCGCCTTCATTCTGCCCGCTGGCTGACTATAATCGGCAGCCAACTTTTCCTCTGCTTCACATCTTTCGCTCATCATGACGACACAAGCCCCCGCCGCGCTGCGCTACCCCAAGGGGTGGTTCGCGCTCAGCACCGTTTACTCCTTCACCGGCCTGGCCATCCTGGCCTCCATTGTCTTCTCCCTGCTGCTGTTTCTCTCCATCGACGACAACCCCTTGATGAAGTGGCTGTTTGGCGGTCTGGCCATCATCTTCGAGCTGGGCAAGTTCTACGTCTGGTATGAATACGGGGAGTGCAAGGCTCGCCGGGACCTTGGCGGCGCCTTCTGGTCGCTGCTGTTCTACAGCGTGCTGGCGGCCATCTCCATCGGTGGCAGCATCGGCGGCATCAACAGTGCCACCAATACCATCCTGAGCCAGCAGGCCCGCCACGAGCGGGAAATCGCCCGCTTCGACGAGCAGATCGCCAGCATAGAGCGGCAGATCCAGCTCAACGAGGAGGCGGCCCGCAAGTACATCGAGATGGCGCGGATCTCAAGCGGCGTCAACGGCCTGCAGCAGGCCAACACCAAGCTGAGGCTGAAGCAGGATGCGCTGCGCCAGGAGCGGGACGCCAAGCCCCTCAATGAACAATCCTCCATGCTGGGGTTGATGAGCAGCCTGGCAGACGGGGTGGGCATGAGCATCAGTCAGGTGCAGTTCCTGCTGGTCTGCTTCCTCTCCATCCTGCTCGATGCCTTCGGTGCCTACTTCGTCAGCCTGATCGGGGAGGAGAACCGCTTCCGCCGACTGTGGCAACGACAGCAGCAACCACGGGAGGCGGAACTGACCCCGACCGTGCCTGCCGAGCCCCTGGTCGTCGCCAGACCGGCGCCGGAACCCGCGCTGGTTGCCAGGGTGAGAAGCCTGCTGGAGAGCGGTGAGTCCAAATGCAGCAAGCGCAGGGTCGCCGAGGCACTGGCCATGCCGCTGGAAGAGGTGGACAGGGTGTTCCAGCATCTGCTGGCAGAAGGGGTGCTGGGGCAGGGCAGCAACCGCCACTATCACCTCAACGTGCAAGCGGGTTGAGCGAGCCACCGGGGGCAATGGCTACGGATGTCATTACCAGACGGGCAAAACAGGAGGCCACCTCAGGGTGGCCTCGTCGTTGCTGGAGGATGGGCTAGTGGGTCAGCACCATCATCAGGCTGAGGAAGGCGGCGAGCCCGCCACCCAGACCGATGATCCAGTAAAACCCCCTGGCCCCCTGTTTGAGCGGGATCCGGAAGTAGAGCAGGAAGGCCCACCAACCCAGAGCCAGCAACAGAGGGATAAGAAACATTCGAGCCATGTGGTCCTCGCTGTTATTCTGTGGATCCTTGATCAATCAACAGGATGGATTGTGCAATGACGCAGCTACAGATTACCGCATTCGGCGCCCCCTCGGTACTCAAGCTCAACCCTTCGCAGGACAGGATCCCCGCAGAGGGAGAGGTGCGGGTGCGCATCTGCTATGCCGGCGTCAATCCCATCGATGCCAAGACCCGGGCCGGGCTCGGCTGGGCGGCGGCCCAGAACAAGGACAACCTGCCCTGGACCCCGGGTTATGACATGGCCGGGGTGGTCGACAAAGTCGGCCCCGGCGTCACCTCCCTCAAGGAGGGGGAACCAGTGTGCGGCATGGTGGGCTTCCCGCTGGCGGCGGGCGCCTATGCCGAATCCATCGTGGTGAGCGAAAGCGAGCTGGTCAAACTCGATGGCGTCAGCCTCAAGCAGGGGGCGGCGCTGCCGCTGGCAGGCCTCACCGCCTGGCAGGGACTGTTCGAGCATGGCGATCTCAAGCGCGGTCAGCGGGTGCTGATCCTGGCCGGTGCCGGGGGCGTCGGTCATCTGGCGGTGCAGTTTGCCAGCGCCTATGGCGCCGAGGTGGTGGTGACCGCCAGCCCGAATAACCACGGCTTCCTGCACGGGATCGGTGCCGACGTCATGGTGGATTACCACGATGCCGACTGGGTTGCCCAGGTCGGCCAGGTGGATCTGGTGCTGGACCTGACGGGGGGCGAGAGCGGCAAGGCGGCCCTTGCCTGCGTCAAACCGGGTGGCCGGCTGGTGACGGTGCCGACCATCACGGCCCAGCTTATCAAGGATGCCGGTGCCGAGCTGGGGGTTGAGGTGAGCGGCATGCTGGTGCACCCCGACAACAAGCAGCTGGCCCAGATGCTTATCCTGCTGCGTCAGGGAGATGTGCACATCACCCTGGCCGGCGAGTATACGCTGGCGGAGGGGGCGCTGGCCCATCAGGCCATCGAGGCGGGCCACACCCGTGGCAAGCTGGTGCTGCGCATGCCGGCCGCCGAGCAGTATCCGGCATAAGGGCGACGACGTGATGGAGACCCTGGAAACCGGGCTGGGCTGGCTGTTTCTGAGCGCCTTTACCTCCGCGACCCTGCTGCCCGGCAGCTCGGAAGTGCTGCTCGGCGTCATGGCCAACCAGGGTCAGTGGAGCATGGCCAGCCTGCTGTTCTGGGCCACCCTCGGCAACACGCTGGGGTCGATGACCACCTGGTGGCTCGGCTGGCTGGCCACCTTCAAAAAGAAACCGGAAGATTTTCAAGGCCGTGGGGAACAAAAGGCGCTCGGTTGGCTCAAACTCCATGGTCACTGGTGTCTGCTGCTTGCCTGGACGCCGGTGATAGGCGATGGTCTCTGCCTGCTGGCCGGTTGGCTGCGCCTCTCGTTCTGGCGCTCTCTCATTCTTATCGGGCTCGGCAAATTGTTTCGTTATGTCCTGGTGTTTCTGCTGGCCAAGCAGATCTTCTAGTCTTTTTCGTTCAGTCACGAGGTAACCGTGAAGCAACTCATCCCATTAAGCCTTCTCATGGGCTTTGCCCTGCCGGCGCTGGCCGCCCCGACCCTGGTGTCGGAGCAGGTCAAGCAGGAGGGCAAGCTCGGCATTCCCTATCAGATGTACAAGCTGGACAACGGCCTGACCGTGATCCTGGCACCGGACAAATCGGATCCCTTGGTGCACCTGGATGTCACCTATCACGTGGGATCGTCCCGCGAGACGGTGGGCAAGTCCGGGTTTGCGCACTTCTTCGAGCACATGATGTTCCAGGGCTCCAAGCACGTGGGTGATCAGGAGCACATGCGGATCATCAACGAGGCCGGTGGTGACATGAACGGCACCACCAACAAGGACAGGACCAACTACTACGAGACTGTGCCGGCCAACCAGCTGGAGAAGGTGCTCTGGCTGGAGGCGGATCGCATGGGCTTCCTGCTCGATGCGGTGAGCCAGAAGAAATTCGAGATCCAGCGTGCCACCGTCAAGAACGAGCGGGCCCAGCGCATCGACAACCAACCCTATGGTCTGGTGAGCGAGAAGGTGGGGGAGGCGCTCTATCCGCGCACCCATCCCTACTCCTGGCAGCCCATCGGTTATGTGGAAGATCTGGACAGGGTCGGGGTGGATGACCTCAAGCAGTTCTTCCTGCGCTGGTACGGGCCGAACAACGCGACCCTGACCCTGGGCGGCGATTTTGACAGCAAGCAGGCGCTGGCCTGGATTGAGCAGTACTTCGGCTCCATTCCCCGTGGGCCCGATGTGGCCGAGCCGACCCCCAAACCTGCAACCCTGCCCGAGACCCGTTACGTCACCTTGCAGGACAAGGTGCACCTGCCGCTGCTCTACATCAGCTATCCGACCGTGGCGCTTGGCGATCCCCAGGAGCCGGCGCTGGACATCTTTGCCGACGTGCTCGGCGGCTCTGCCAGCTCCATGCTTTATCAGTCCCTGGTCAAGACCGGCAAGGCCATCGAGGTGGGGGCCGGTCACTCCTGCGAGGAGCTGGCCTGTACCCTGACGGTCTATGCCTATCCGAACCCAGCGGTGGATGGCAGCCTCAAGACCCTCAAGGGGGAAGTGGACAAGGTGATCGCCGATTTCGCCAACCGGGGCGTCAAGCCTGCGGATCTGGAGAAGGCCATCAGCAGCTATCGCTCCTCCGCCATCTGGGGGCTGGACAGCATAGAGGGCAAGGTGAGCCAGCTCGCCATGGGTCAGGTGCTGGCCCAGGATCCCAACTATGTGTTCAAGAATCTGGATGCCATCGCCGCGGTCAAGGCGGATGACGTCAAGGCCGCCTACGACAAGTTCATCGCGGGCAAGCCTTCCGTGGTGCTGAGCGTGGTGCCCAAGGGCAAGACGGACTGGCAGGCCGCTGCCCCCAACTTCAGTCCGGCCAAGCGGGAGCTGCCCGATTACAGCAAGCACGGGGAGCCTCTGGCCCTGCGCCCGGTGAAAGACAGCTTCGATCGCAGCGTGCAGCCCAAGGCTGGCGAGGCGGTCAGCGTCAAGGTACCGGCCATCTGGCACGGCAAGCTGGACAAGGGCATCGAGATCATCGGCACCCAGAGTGACGAGATCCCCGCCGTCTCCATCATGATCGCCCTGCCGGGTGGCATCCGGGCGGAAGGCAAGGGGGAGCTCGGTCTCGCCAGCCTCACCGCCGCCATGCTGGAACAGGGCACGGTGCGCCTCTCCGAGGCCGAGCTCAGCGACGAGTTGCAAAAGCTCGGCGCCAGCATCAGCGTCTCCACCGCCCAGTACAACAACCTCATCACCATCAGCTCGCTGACCGACAAGTTGCCCCAGACCCTGGCCCTGGTGCGCGAGGTGTTCGAACGTCCCGGCATGCGGGAGGCGGATTTCGAGCGACTCAAGGCCCAGATGCTGCAAGGGATGAAGCAGAGCGAACAGCAGCCGGAGTGGCTGGCGGGTCAGGCGTTCCGTGAGCTGGTCTACGGCAAGCAGAACCGGCTGGGTCAACCCAGCAACGGCGTGCTGACCGATGTGGAGAAGCTGACCCTGGCGGATGTGAAGCGCTTCTATCAGGCCTATTACAACCCGACCAATGCCAAGGTGGTGGTGACCGGGGACGTGACCCAGCCGCAGATCGAATCCGCACTCGGCTTCCTGCCGGAGTGGAAGGGCGCCGCGCCGACCCTGGGGGATCTCAAGCCTCAGGGTGAGCAGGCCAAACCCGGCATCTATCTGGTGGACAAGCCGGGGGCACCCCAGTCGGTGATCCGCATCGGCCGCCGCGCCATGGCGTTCGATACCACGGGGGATTACTTCGTCGCCAACCTGATGAACTTCAACCTGGGGGGCAACTTCAACAGCCGCATCAACCTCAACCTGCGGGAAGACAAGGGTTACACCTATGGCGCCAGCTCGGGCTTCTCCGCCAACCGCGAGGCGGGGGTATTCGCCACCGGTGCCAATGTGCGGACCGATGCGACCGTGGATGCGATCCGCCAGTTCCTCAAAGAGATGGATGGCTACCGCGCGAGCGGCCCCACCCCGGTGGAGCTGGCCTATATGCGCAGCGCCGTCTCCCAGCAGGATGCCCTCTCCTACGAGACCCTGGGCCAGAAGGCGGGCTTCCTGCTGCAGATGATCATGTATGACCTGAAACCCGACTATGTGCAGGCCCAGAGTCAGCTGATCAAAACGGTGTCACCCGAGACGCTGAAAGCCAGTGCGGCCCGTTGGTTGAACCCGGCCGACATGGTGATTGTGGTGGTGGGAGACAAGCAAAAGCTTGAAAAACCGCTTGCCGAGCTTCATCTTCCCATCTATCCACTGCAACTGCCCTGACAGGCAGAGCAAAATAATGAGCGCCGCCCCGGCCGGGGCGGCCACACATGAGCCGTGAATATGACTACTACTAGCTTGTCGCTCACCGAGTTGTTGGCTGCCCTTGGCGCCCCCGAGCGGGTCACTGCCCTCAAGGGGATCCGTCGCGGGATAGAGCGTGAATGCCTGCGCATTACCCCCGAAGGCACCCTGGCCCAGACCGATCACCCGAAGAGTCTGGGATCCGCCCTGACCCATGGCAACATCACCACCGACTACTCCGAGAGCCTGCTGGAGTTCATCACCCCGGCCACGGATTCCATCGAGAGCCTGATCGAGCAGCTTGGCGACATCCATCGCCACAGCATCCGTCACATCGGTGACGAGCGGATCTGGCCCCTCTCCATGCCCTGCTTCGTCGGTGACGAGGAGAGCATCCGGCTGGCCCAGTACGGCAGCTCCAACATAGGCCGGATGAAGACCCTCTACCGGCAGGGGCTGAAGAACCGCTACGGCAGCCTGATGCAGGTCATCGCCGGGGTTCACTTCAACTTCTCCATGCCGGACAGCTTCTGGTGCGAATGGCAGGATCTGGTAGGCGAGGGCTGCTGCAGCCAGCGCTTCATCTCCGACAAGTACATGGGGCTTATTCGCAACGTCTACCGCTTCGGCTGGCTGGTGCCCTATCTGTTCGGTGCCTCCCCCGCCATCTGCGACTCCTTCCTCAAGGGGCGCAAGAGCAGCCTGCCGTTCCAGAAGACCGGCAAGGGGACCCTCTATCTGCCTTATGCCACCGCGCTGCGCCTGTCCGATCTCGGCTATACCAACAGCGCCCAGGCGGGCCTCAAGATCAGCCACGACAACCTGCCGGCCTATGTCAGCAGTTTGCGCCGCGCCATCAACACCCATGATCCCGAGTTTGCGAAGATCGGGGTCAAGGTGAACGGGGAGTACCGTCAGCTCAATGACAACGTGCTGCAGCTGGAAAACGAGCTCTATGCGCCCATCCGGCCCAAGCGCACCCCGCGCAGCGGCGAGAAGCCGTCGGATGCGCTGGAGCAGCGCGGTATCGAATACATCGAGCTGCGTACCGTGGACGTGAACCCCTTCACGCCGTTCGGCATCGAGGTGGATCAGATCCGCTTCTTCGATCTCTTCCTGGTCTGGTGCCTGCTGCGCCCGTCCCCTGTGCTGACCGACGAGGAGGTGGCGCGCAATCGCCGCAACCAGAACAAGGTGGTGCTGGAGGGACGCCGTCCCGGCCTCGAACTGGAGGATGAACAGGGCAACCCCATCGGCCTCAAGGAGTTCGGCCTCACGCTGTTCGGCGAGCTGGATCAGGTGGCCGAGCTGCTGGATCGCTGCTGTGGTCGCAATCGCTATCGCGAGACGCTGGCCATGCACCGGGAGAAGCTGCTAAACCCCGAGCTCACCTATTCCGCCCGCCTGCTCAAACAACTGCTGGAAAGCGGCCAGGACAATGGCTGCCTCGGCGATGAGCTGGCGAGCCGCTACCGGGAGGAGATGCTGGCTGGTGAGCTGGAGTACTGGGACGAGGCCTATTTCGCCGGTGAGGCGCGGGATTCGCTGGCCAAGCAGCGGGAGCGTGAGCGCGGTGACAGCCTCTCGTTCGATGACTTCCTGGCAGACTACTTCGGTACCCGCCAGACCACGGTCTGACGCCTGCTTCGCAAGATGAAAAAAGCCGCTCTCTCGAGCGGCTTTTTTTATGGGGCGTTTTTCAGTGCCGCGCGGTGAGCGAGTACCAGCCGCTCCAGTTGGGCCAGCAGGTAGTCACGGTAGCCCTGACCAAACAGCTTGCCGGGCTCCAGGGAGGCGATCAGGGTCTGCCGGCGCTGGCTTTGCAGTAGGGGGAGGCGGCGGACATGGGTATCTATCCAGACGATGGCGCCAGACGGGGCCTGCATCAGGTTGCCGAGGTGCAGATCCCGGTGGTAATAACCCTGTTTGGCCAGCTGGAAGATATCGTTGGCCATCTGGCGCAGCAGAGCGAGCCGGTTCGCCTCGTCGGCACGCTGGAAGTAAGCCTCGCACGACTGGTGATCCTGCAGATATTGCACGGCGAGGAAAGAGCCGAGGGGATTGAGGGGGTTGAGGGCGAGGCCGGCGGCCTTGCAGGGCACCACATTGAGCCCGGCCTGACGGATCAGGCGATTGCTGCGCCATTCACGAAAGGCATCGATATGGCCAACCATCCGCTTGCTGAGCAGGTCCCGACAGAACCAGCGCAGGGTCCAGCGGGGGTATTTGTCGGCGACCAGCTTGCAGAGACTGTTGCTGGCGTTGTGATGCCAGAACAGACTGCTGCCCTGCGCCTCGAACTGCCGGGTCTGGGGGCTCTGCTTGAGGGTCCAGCTGTCCAGATGGAGGTCATCATTGACCAGCAAGTAGTAGTGATTTTGACCGTTAAAGTTGAGTGAGGTCAGTGTCATAGCGCGCTTTTGTAAGTTTTTTCTGATAGTGATTAATTCTCCCCTGCCAAGCCTGACTGGAACTGAATGAGAGGCTGAAATAGAAAACGGCCCCGCAGGGCCGTTTTAACTGCATCCATGGGACAAGATCAGAGGATCAGGCCGCCGAAGAAGAAGCCAAGGGCGACCGCCATGGCGATGGTGGCCACACCGGGGATGAAGAAGGGGTGGTTGAACACCGCCTTGCCAATCCGGGTGGAGCCGGTGTCATCCATTTCGACCGCCGCCAGCAGGGTGGGGTAGGTCGGCAGCACGAACAGGGCGCTCACCGCGGCGAAGGAGGCGATGGCAGCCAGCGGGCTGACACCCAGTGCCAGTGCGGCAGGCATCAGCGCCTTGGTGGTCGCACCCTGGGAGTAGAGCAGCATGGAGGAGAAGAACAGCACCACGGCCAGCAGCCAGCTGTACTGGTTCAGCAGGTCACCGGCAAAGGCCTGGATCTCGACCATGTTGCCCTTCACGAAGACGTTGCCGAGCCAGGCGACACCCAGTACGCAGATGCAGGCGGACATACCGGACTTGAAGGTCGGCATGTTGGTGACCTGGGAGGCGTCCAGTTTGCACAGCAGAACCATCAGGGTGGCGGCGGAGAGCATGATGCCCATGATGGCGCCGTCACGGGGGATGGGGGGGCTCGCGATCAGGCCCACGTTGCCGGAGATGGCAGTGGCATAGGCCATGACGGCGACGATGGCGGCGACGAAGATGCCGACGGAGAGCTTGGCATAGGGCTTGAGCTCAATCTGGCTGGAACCGCGCAGTTTGATGAGGCCCTTGGCCTTGCGATCCAGATAGACTTCGTCCTGCTCCAGCGGCTTGCCCAGCATGTTGGCCACGAAGGCACCCAGGATACAGGCGATGAAGCTGGACGGGATGCAGATGGCCAGCAGGGTCAGGTAATCCACTCCCAGCGGCTCCAGCATGCCGGAGAAGGCGACCACGGCCGCCGAAATCGGCGAGGCGGTGATGGCGATCTGGGAGGCGACGACCGCGATGGAGAGCGGACGGGAGGGGCGAATGCCCTGCTCCTTGGCCACTTCGGCGATCACCGGCAGGGTGGAGAAAGCGGTATGACCGGTACCGGCCAGCATGGTCATCAGGTAGGTGACCACGGGCGCGGCGAAGGTGATGTGCTTGGGATTCTTGCGCAGGGCTTTCTCGGCAAGAGAGACCAGGTAGTCCATCCCGCCGGCCAGTTGCATACAGGCGATGGCGCAGATGACGGACGCGATGATCATGATCACGTCCCAGGGCAGGTAGGCGACCAGCTGATCACCCGGGATGGGCATGCCCAGCCCCCAGGTCAGTACCAGTACCCCGAGGCCACCGGCGAAGCCGATGCCGATGCTGCCGATCCGAGCCCCCAGATAGATAGCGGCGAGCACGACAAGTAACTCGATTCCAATCATATTAAACACTCCATAATCCAGTTTTTTTAGGTTTTTATGTGGCAGGAAAGCCAATTCCCGATGGGACTGGGGAGGCCAATCGGGAACTGACTCTACAACAGGCCGGGGCTAACCCCGGCCTGTTGACTCGCTTATGCAGTGGCTTCGCGGGTGTAGCGCTTGGCCTTGTATTGCGGGTTCATCAGGTTCTCGATGGAGAGGATCTCGTCGAGTTGTTCTGCAGTCAGCAGGCCGCGTTCCAGCACGACTTCACGGACGTTCTTGCCGGTCTGGGCGCAGATCTTGCCGACGATGTCACCTTCATGGTGACCGATGAAGGGGTTCAGGTAGGTCACGATACCGATGGAGTTCAGCACGTGGTTCATGCAGATTTCCGGGTTGGCGGTGATCCCTTCCACGCACTTGACGCGCAGGGAGACACAGGCCTTCTCCATCAGGCTCAGGGATTCGAACATGGCCTGACCGATGACGGGTTCCATGACGTTCAGCTGCAGCTGACCGGCTTCGGCGGCGAAGGTGATGGTGACATCGTTGCCAAACACCTTGAAGCAGGACTGGTTGACCACTTCCGGGATAACCGGGTTGACCTTGGCCGGCATGATGGAAGAACCCGCCTGCATTTCCGGCAGGTTGATTTCCTTCAGGGCGGTACGCGGACCGGAGGAGAGCAGACGCAGATCGTTACAGATCTTGGAGAGCTTCATGGCCAGACGCTTGATGGCACCGTGCAGCATGACATAGGCGCCGCAGTCGGAGGTCGCTTCAATCAGATCCTCTGCCGGCACGTAGGCACGACCGGTGATCTCGGCCAGACGCTTGATGGCGAGGGCAGAGTACTCGGGCGGCGTGTTCAGGCCGGTACCGATGGCGGTAGCGCCCAGGTTCACTTCCAGCAGCAGTTCCTGGCAGCGCTTGATGGATTTGATCTCTTCGCGCAGGGTGACGGCAAAGGCGTGGAACTCCTGACCCAGGGTCATGGGCACCGCATCCTGCAGCTGGGTACGACCCATTTTCAGGATGTGCTTGAATTCCTGGGCCTTGGCGTCGAAGGCGGCGATCAGACCTTCCAGGGCGAACAGGGTGGTGTCGGTGCTGTTGACCACGGCGACGCGGAAGCCGGTGGGGTAGGCATCGTTGGTGGACTGGCACTTGTTGACATGGTCATTGGGGTTGATGACGTCGTAACGCCCCTTCTCCAGACCCATGATCTCGAGGGCGATGTTGGCCAGCACCTCGTTGGTGTTCATGTTGACGGAGGTACCGGCGCCGCCCTGGTAAACGTCGACCGGGAACTGGTCGAAGCATTTGCCGGTGTTCAGCATCAGGTCGCAGGCTTCGACGATCTTGTCGGCAATTTCGGGACGAATGGTGCCCAGCTCACCGTTGGCCAGTGCGGCGGCCTTCTTGGTCAGCACCATGCCACGGACAAATTCGGGAACGTCAGAAATCTTCTGGGAACTGATCTTGAAGTTCTCGACGGCGCGCAGGGTGTGCACACCGTAGTAGAGATCATTGGAAACTTCTTTGGTGCCCAGCAGGTCTTCTTCAATGCGGACGTTCTTGATGTCGCTCATTGTAATGCCTCAGAAATCAGATAAATGGAAACAATCCTCACCGAGTGGCGCGACTTCCTTACGCACTTTTCATCCTGAAGCACCACACATCGAGTGGGGCGGTTGGGAGCTTGCTGCCCCCGGGTAATCATTGGGGTCGATATTACCTCAATTGAGGTATCTGATATTAGACCTGGATCACTAAATTTGAGCCGACCCTAAATAACTTGTGGTCATTAAACAGATACTGCAATTGTGCGAATAACTGTGACAGAACAGACACTTCAATCCCAGAGATTCAAGAAGATATTTGTCTGAATCCCGATCCGTATCACTCATCAGACTTGAAAAATGTACAGTTGACCCCATTTCAGTTGTCAGAACCGATAGCAGGCTGGCTGTGCCGGAATCGCTCTCCTCGCCATGACCCGCCTGGTTCACCCCTTTTACTCGTACCGAGGATCTTATGGGCAAGTTGTTACTGTTATTGGTCGGCCTGGTCGTGCTGGAGCTCACCGTGATGATCGAGGTGGGTTCGGTGATCGGCGCCCTGCCAACCGTGGGGCTGCTGATATTGACCGCCGTGCTGGGCTCTTCCCTGGTGCGCAGCGAAGGGATCAAGACCCTGTTCAGTGCCCAGCAGAAGATGCAGCAGGGGGAGATGCCGGGCCGGGAAGTGATGGGGGGCATGATGCTGGCGCTGGCCGGCCTGCTGCTGATCATCCCGGGCTTTGTGACCGATTTCTTCGGCATCCTGCTGTTGCAGCCCTGGCTGCGCAACTGCCTGGCGGACAAGCTGGTGGGCAGCAGCCAGTTCCGGATGCAGATGGGGGGCTTCCAGAACCCGTCATCCCCTTTTGAACCGGGGCAGGGTGAGGGGCCGCAACCGGGCAACCGCGGCGGTACCACCATCGAAGGCGAGTTTGAACGCAAAGAGTAAGTGCGCACATGACCCCGGACTGTGCCCTCAGGGGTTTCCCTGATGGCACAGTCCCTCGAAACGGCGATGGGCATAGCCCCAGGCCAGCCCTCCGGCCGCCAGATTGGCCACCAATATCCCCAGATAGATTCCCTGCTCCCCCCCGAGTTTTGCCCCCAGCCAGGCCCCTGGCAGCAAGAACACAAACAGACGCAGACCGTTGAACAGGAAAGAGACCTTGGATGCCCGCACGCCGTTGAGGGCGGACGCCAGCAGCATCACCATGCCCTGAAAGCCGTAACCGATGGGCACCAGATGCAGATAGAGCACGATAAGCCGTGCCACCTGGGGTTGGTCGCTGAACAGGGCGGCGATGAGGGGAGCCGTCAGCCAGATGAAGGCGTACACGGCGAGCTGGAACAGCAGGGCGAAGCGCATGCTGAGCAGCAGGGCCGCCTTGGCCCGCGCCGGATTGCCAGCTCCGCAGTTTTGCGAGACGAAGGGGGCCAGTACCGAGGAGAGCGCCATCATCACGATGAGCAACAAGGCCTCGACTCTGGAGGCGGCACCGTAGGCGGCCACCACCTCGGTGCCCAGACCGGCGAAGATGATCATCAGCACGGCGTTGGCCAAGGGGTTGAGCATGTTGGTGAAGGAGGCGGGCACCGCCACGTGCAGGAGGGTGCGCCAGTGAGCCAGCAGCCGTGGCCGCGGGGAGAGGCGCCATGACAGCAGTCGCTCCCGCTTGCGCAAGATATGCAGGCTGACCAGGGTCGCCATCAGCCAGGAGAGGGAGGTGGCGATGGCGGCACCGCGGATGCCCCATTCGGGGAAGGGACCTATGCCGAAGATGAGCAGGGGATCCAGCACCCCGTTGACCAGCCCGGCCACCGCCATCACCAGACTCGGGGTCTTGGTGTCGCCGGTGGCCCGGATGGCGGCATTGCCCACCATGGGCAGGGCCAACAGGGGCACGGTCAGATACCAGATCAGCATGTAGTCATGGATCAGCGAGATGAGGTCGGCGCTGGCCCCGAGCAGGGTGAAGAGGGGCGTGATGGTCAGGGCCCCCAGCAGCGCGAGCAGGGTCACCAGCAGGACGGCGAGAAACAGACAATCCGTGGTGATGCGGGCCGCCTCGTCGTGACGGCCCTGACCCAGGGTGTGGCCGAGCAGGGCGGAGAGGCCGGCTCCCAGCCCCATGGCCAGGGAGGTGACCACGAAGGTGACCGGGAAGGTGAAGCTGATGGCGGCGAGGGCCTGCGTGCCCAGCAGGCCGATGAAGAAGGTGTCGACCAGGTTGAAGGCCAGGATGGCGACGATGCCGAGGATCATGGGGCCCGTCATGCGCAGCAGCACGGCAGGCATGGGGGCGGTCAGCATGGGATTGGGTCGGCTCACGGGATCGTCTCTGTTGCTGCAGGGCCAGCATGCCGGCCGCGTCCATTCACCGTCCTGGCTCGGGTCGCTCATCCATCAAGGATGTTCATAGTACGTGAAAAAATTTTTTTTGTATTTGCCCTTGAAGGGCTACCCAATTTGCCCCAGATCAGGGGCATTACAAATTTGGCCGGATGCGGCCATTCCTCAAGCAACACAGAGACTCATTTTGGGAGAGTTATCGATGAAAATTCGTCCACTGCACGACCGCGTCATCATCAAGCGCATCGAAGCTGAAGCCAAATCCGCTGGCGGTATCGTCTTGACTGGCACTGCGGCCCAGAAGTCCACCCGTGGTGAAGTTCTGGCCGTGGGGACTGGTCGCATTCTGGATAATGGCGATGTCAAAGCTCTGGCCGTCAAGGTTGGTGACAAGGTGATTTTCAACGAAGGCTACGGCGTCAAGACCGAGAAGCTGGATGGCCAGGACGTGCTGATCCTGTCCGAGACCGACATCCTGGCGATTGTCGAAGAGTAATATTCCCCTTTTCCCCGAATTGATTTAAGGACTCAAGAACATGGCAGCTAAAGAAGTTAAGTTTGGTAACGACGCTCGTATCAAGATGCTGGAAGGTGTCAACATTCTGGCTGACGCAGTAAAAGTCACCCTGGGCCCGAAAGGCCGCAACGTGGTACTGGACAAGTCCTTCGGCGCCCCGACCATCACCAAGGATGGCGTCTCCGTTGCCCGCGAGATCGAGCTGGAAGACAAGTTCCAGAACATGGGCGCTCAGATGGTCAAGGAAGTTGCTTCCAAGGCCAACGACGCTGCCGGTGACGGTACCACTACCGCGACCGTACTGGCACAAGCCATCGTCAACGAAGGCCTGAAGGCCGTTGCCGCCGGCATGAACCCGATGGACCTGAAGCGCGGTATCGACAAGGCCGTCGTGGCTGCCGTCGCCGAGCTGCAGGCTCTGTCCACCCCTTGCGCCGACAGCAATGCCATCGCTCAGGTCGGTACCATCTCTGCCAACTCCGATGAGAAAGTGGGCAAGCTGATTGCCGAAGCCATGGACAAAGTGGGCCGTGACGGCGTCATCACCGTCGAAGACGGTCAGGGTCTGGAAGATGAACTGGCCGTGGTAGAAGGTATGCAGTTCGACCGTGGCTACCTGTCTCCTTACTTCGTCAACAAGCCGGAAACCGGCTCCGTCGAGCTGGATGACCCCTTCATCCTGCTGGTGGACAAGAAGGTCTCCAACATCCGTGAAATGCTGCCGGTGCTGGAAGGTGTGGCCAAGGCGGGCAAGCCGCTGATCATCATTGCCGAAGACGTGGAAGGCGAAGCGCTGGCGACCCTGGTGGTCAACACCATGCGTGGCATCGTGAAGGTCGCCGCCGTCAAGGCGCCGGGCTTCGGTGACCGTCGCAAGGCCATGCTGCAAGATATCGCCATCCTGACCGGCGGTACCGTGATCTCCGAAGAGGTGGGCATGGAGCTGGAGAAGGCGACCCTGGAAGATCTGGGCCGTGCCAAGCGCATCGTCATCACCAAAGAGAACACCACCATCATCGATGGCGTGGGTGATGCAGCCCTGATCGAGAGCCGTGTGGCCCAGATCCGTCAGCAGATCGAAGAGACCTCTTCCGATTACGACCGTGAGAAGCTGCAAGAGCGCGTGGCCAAGCTGGCCGGCGGTGTTGCCGTCATCAAGGTTGGTGCTGCCACCGAAGTGGAAATGAAAGAGAAGAAGGCCCGCGTCGACGATGCCCTGCACGCGACTCGCGCCGCCGTGGAAGAAGGCGTGGTTGCCGGTGGTGGTGTGGCGCTGGTTCGCGCAGCCGCCAAGCTGGCCGACCTGCGTGGTGACAACGAAGACCAGAACGTGGGTATCAAGGTTGCTCTGCGCGCCATGGAAGCCCCGCTGCGTCAGATCGTCATCAACGCCGGTGAAGAAGCCTCCGTCATCGCCAACGCGGTGAAGAACGGTGAAGGTAACTTCGGTTACAACGCCTACACCGAACAGTACGGCGACATGCTGGCCATGGGCATCCTGGATCCGACCAAGGTGACCCGTTCTGCCCTGCAGTTCGCCTCTTCCATCGCCGGTCTGATGATCACCACCGAATGCATGGTCACCGAACTGCCGAAGAAAGATGCACCGGCCATGCCTGATATGGGTGGCATGGGCGGCATGGGTATGATGTAATCAACCCATTGTTATCAAACGGCTCGCATTTGCGAGCCGTTTTTTTTAGGACTACTAAACTGGGTTTATTGATAGTGCAATCAGCTGAGGTGAGGATGCGCAATTTAAGTTTGATCCCATTACTGTTTTCCCTGTGCCTGCCGACCATGGTGATGGCGGCCCCGGCAGGTCCTGTGATCCTCAAGGTGACGGGGGATGTGAAACCCGTCGACCCGAGCAGTGAGGAGGTGGTATTCGATCTGGCCATGATCAAGGCTCTGCCGCAGCATGAAATCCTGACCAGCAGCCCCTGGGTGGACAAGCCGCATAAATACGTGGGACCCAAGCTGGCGGATGTGATGACGGCGGTGGGTGCCAAGGGCAAGAGCATCACTCTCACCGCCCTGAATAGTTTTCAGATCCGGATCAACTGGGATAAGGTCAAGCAATATGATCCCATTCTGGCGTGGCAGGATGACGGGATGACCATGCGGGTACGTGACAAGGGGCCCCTGTGGTTTATCCTGCCCTTGGATCAATACCCCGAGCTCAAACGGTCAGCCTTCACCGACATGATGATCTGGCAGTTGAGTTCGATCGATATTCAGCAGTAATGACGATGGTTTGCGGGAGTTCAGGGTGAAAGCGAAGACCAGGGCCTGGCCCTTACTCGGCGTTCTCTATCTATCCATCTTGTTGTTCACGGGAAGCACCTTGTATTGCCTTGTGCAGATACAGAATGCGACCCGGGTGATGGAAAAGTACACCTATGATGTCTCCTGGGCCTTGATGCAACTACAGCTGGAGTTGGGACGCTTCCTCAATGCAGTCGAGATCTACCATTACGGTGGCATCGACCATGAGGCCCTGCTGCTGCGTTACGACATCCTCTGGAGCCGGACTCCGATCCTCTTGAGCGGCCAGTTGCGCAAAAGTCTGGGGGATAATCAAAAAACGCTGCGGCTGGTCCAGTTGACCGAGAGCAATATTCGGGAAATTGAACCAAAACTGGTGGATTTGAAGCAAGGAACGCCAGATTATCAGCAGATCCTGATGCGGATCGCCCCCCTGCAAGAGCCTCTCTCCTATTCTCTCGCCTCCGTGATGCAGAACAACATCAACGTCTACACGGGCAATGACAAGCGCTTCGCCCAGCTGCGCAATGCGCTGCTGTTCATGGTGCTGGGGCTGGTGATCTCGGTCATTCTGCTCAGTGGCCTGCTGGTGCGCGAGGCCAGGCGGCATTTCAGGGCTGCCCGGGTCGATCCACTGACCGGCCTCGCCAACCGGCTGGCGCTGCTTGAGAAGATGGAGTCCTACGTCAGCCGGGATACGCCTTTCGGATTGGTCCTGGTGGATATCAACGACTTTCGGGATATCAACAGCAAGTTCGGTTACAGCACGGGGGACATCCTGCTGCAGGAGCTGGCAAGGCGCTTGAATGCTCTGTGCGAGAACGGCGAGTGGATCGCCCGCCTCGGGGGAGATCAGCTGGCCATGTTGCAGCGGGAGGGAAGCGATCTGCGCCAGGTCAGGGAGTTGGTGGCGAGGATACTCTATGCCCTCAAGCAGGACATCCTCATCGACAACTATCCCTTCCGGCTGGAAGTCGGCATCGGTATCGCTTTCTTCCCCATGGATAGCAACCAGACCCAGGAGTTGCTCAGCCGGGCTGAACAGGCGCTGTTCCACAGCCGCAAGACCCACGTGCCCTATGTCATTTACGACAACTCTCTGCTCAATGAAACCGCCAGACGCAAGCATCTGGCCTCAGACATGGTGATGGCGCTTGAACACAATGCGCTCGAGCTCTACTACCAACCCATCGTCAATCTGGAGAGTGGGCGCTGCGAAGCGGTGGAGGCACTGCTGCGCTGGCGCCATCCCGAACTCGGTTTCATTCCGCCCAACGAGGTGATCCAGGTGGCGGAAGAGTTCCAGCTGGCGGAGAAGCTCGGCAGCTGGATCCTCAATACCGCTTGCGAGCAGTTGCACAAATGGCAGCATCTGGGACTGGTCGATCTGCAGATGTGCGTCAACATCTCACCAGGCATGTATCAGCGCAACCTGTTGAAACTGGTGGCCAGGGCCCTGATGGATCATCACATTCCCGCGGCCAGCCTGGTGCTCGAGGTGACCGAGGACACCACCATGCGGGAGGTGAAAAATTCGCTGCAGCTGATGCAGGATCTCAATCAGCAGGGGGTTCAACTTGCCCTTGATGACTTCGGTACCGGTTACTCTTCCCTCAGCTATCTGCAGAAGCTGCCGGTGAGCAAGGTGAAGATAGACAGATCCTTCATACAGGGCATAGACACCTCGGTCGAGGCGGCCGAGCTGGTTGCCAATATCTGCCGGATGGGCTCCATGCTGGGCAAGAAACTGGTGTGTGAGGGGATAGAGACACAGGGCCAGCTCGATGTGCTGCGCGCACTGACGGACATCCATCTCGATGGGCAAGGCTATCTGTTCAGCCGTCCCGAACAGGCGGTGAAGGCTTATCAGACTCTGCTGGAAATGGAAGAGCGCTGGCTGGCCAGGCGCATGCCGGACAAGGCATGCTTTATTTGATGGTGAATGACTCATGCTTTGGGAAGGCGAGCCGATAGTGCTTAGGCAGGAGGTACACAATGGACATTTCTAGCACTGCATCCTCGTCATATGGTTCTGCCTTGATGGTGGCCAGCCTGGCGAAAAAACAGCAGCTTCAGGAGGGGGAAACCGCCCTGAAACTGCTGCAGACGGCCGCCCAGCCAGCCCAGGCACCGACTCAGTCGGCGACGGGGTCACTGGGAAGCAACATCAATATCCACGTCTGATCCTGATAAAAAAGCCCCCATCCATGGATGGGGGCTTTTCTTATTCAACGCCAGCAAGGCTTAGCATGAGAAAGGGGCGGGGGCCTCGAAGCTCATGCGTTCGCCACTGCGGGGGTGGGTGATGGTCAGCATGGCCGCATGCAGGTAGAGATGCGGCGCTGCCGCCAATGCTTCTGGGTGGGCATAGAGGTTGTCTCCCAAGATGGGGTGACCCAGCTCCAGCATGTGTACTCGCAGCTGATGAGATCGACCCGTGATGGGGGTCAGCTGGATCAGACTGTTGCCATTCTCCACTTTGAGTTTTTCCCACAGCGTCAGGGCATGGCGCCCCTCCTCAAAGTCGACCTTCTGCCTGGGACGATTGGGCCAGTCCACGCACAGCGGCAGATCCACCTGCCCGGAGCTAGCCTCCGGCTCACCCCACACCCAGGCGAGGTAGTGTTTCTCTGTCTCCCGCTCACGGAACTGGCGACTCAGTTCCCGATGGGAATTCGGGGTGAGAGGGATGACGAGCACTCCGGTCGTGGACATGTCGAGCCGGTGGGCCGCCGCCGCCTTGGGGTGTTGCTGCTTGACCCTGTGCAGGACGCTGTCTTCATTTTCCGGTCCACGCCCCGGCACGCTGAGCAGGCCGGTAGGCTTGTTGACCACCATGATGTCTCTGTCCTTGAACAGGATGTCGAGCCAGGGTTCCAACGGTGGTGAATATTCAAAAGTAGCGTCTTGCATCTTTCATCCAAGGGGCAGGCCCTATCAGTGACTGAGTTATGGGTGACCACGATAAATAAGGTGCACGGCAGCTGGCTATGCACCTTCACTACCTTGTCAGTTATGGGTGACCACGATAAAGCGGATGGCGTCCAGCTTGAGTTGGGTCTGATCGATCAGGTGGTGCAATTCTGCCTGCAGAGTGCGCAGATAATCCAGCTCGCTGTCGCGCACGTTCGGATTGACCGCCTTGAGTGCTTCCAGCCTGTCCAGATCCTGCTGCAGGGTCTGCGCCATCTGTGCCCGAGCCTTGTCGACGATGCCGGCTTTCAGCTCTTCGGCGATGACCTGCCCCTTGCCGATGAGACCGTGGATCACCGGTTGGGACGCCGTCACCAGCTTGCTGCCAAGGTGACGATTGACCGGGGTCAGCTGGCGGTTGAAGGCATCGAATGCCACTTTCTCGCCGAGGTTCTGGCCATTCTTGTCCATCAGCAACCGGATCGGGGTCGGCGGCATGAAACGATAGAGCTGGGGATGGGCGGCAGATTCGGCCACGAAGATCAGCTCCAGCAGAATGGAGCCCACCGGCAGAGCCTTGTTCTTGAGCAGGGCAACCGAGGTCGCGCCAATCTCTGAGCCCAGGATGAGATCGATGCCGCCGCGCATGATGGGATGCTCCCAGGAGAGCAGCGCCATGTCATCTCGCGCCAGGGCGGTGGGGCGATCGAAGGTGATGGTCATGCCATCCTGGGGCAGGCCAGGGAAGCTTGGCACCAGCATGTGATCCCCCGGGGTCAGCACCAGTGCATTCTCCCCTCTGTCGTCCTGATTGACGCCGATCTCGTCGAACATCTTGAGGGCGAAGGAGATCATGCCGGTGTCGTCGTCTTCGGCCGCCAGCTTGTCAACCAGCTGCTGGGCAGCGGCCCCGCCGCTGGAGTGGATCTCCAGCAGGCGGTCACGGCCCTGTTCCAGCCTCGCCTTGAGCGGTTCGTGCAGCTCGCGGGTCTTGGCCAGCAAGGCATCCAGGCCATCCTGGTTATCTTCGTTGGCAGCCAGCAGCTCGAACAGCTCATCGCGTACCGCCTCGAAGATGGGGCGCGCGGTGGGGCAGGTCTGCTCGAAGGCATCCAGACCGTCGTGATACCAGCAGAGCAGTGCCCGCTGAGCGGTACCTATCAGATAAGGAACGTGGATCTCGACGGTGTTCTGCTGGCCGATGCGGTCCAGACGACCGATGCGCTGCTCCAGCAGATCCGGGTTGAGGGGGAGATCGAACAGTACCAGGTGGCTGGCGAACTGGAAGTTGCGGCCCTCGGAACCAATCTCGGAGCAGAGCAGCACCTGGGCGCCGCCCTCCGCTTGCGCAAAATAGGCGGAGGCCTTGTCACGTTCGAGGATGGACATGCCTTCATGGAACACGGCCCCACGGATCCCTTCACGGGTCCGCAGCGCCTCTTCCAGTGCGATGGCAGTAGCCGCTTCGGAACAGATCACCAGCACCTTCTGTTGGCGTGCACCGAGCAGCAGTTCCAGCAGCCAGTCGATACGGGGATCGAACTGGGTCCAGCTGGCGTTGTCTCCCTCGAACTGCTGGAAGATCTTCTCCGGATAGAGATAGCGCAAGGCGCGGGTCTGCAGATCGCCGCCGTTGCCCCCCATCATGCCCATTACCTTGATGGCGGTCTTGTACTGCTCCGGCAGCGGCATGGGATAGACGTTGAGGTGACGTTCGGGGAAGCCCTGAATATTGGCGCGACTGTTGCGGAACAGCACCCGGCCGGTGCCGTGCTGATCCAGCAGCTTGCCGACCGCCTGCTGACGGGCGGCGGTATCGGCCAGATCCAGCCCATCAAGTTGGCTGGCGAGGATCCGTCGCACTTCCTCGCTCAGGTCCCCGCCTTCAAGCAGCTCCTGGGCGGCGCTGGCGACCTGGCCATAGGCCTGCTCCTCGGTGAGGAAGGCGTCGTAGTCGTAGAAGCGCTCGGGGTCGAGCAGGCGCAGACGAGCGAAGTGGCTCTGGTGGCCGAGTTGATCCGGGGTGGCGGTCAGCAGAAGCACGCCGGGGACCTGTTCAGCCAGGGCCTCGACCATTTCGTAGGCACGGCTCGGGGTCTCCTCGCTCCACTCCAGATGATGAGCCTCGTCGACAACCAGCAAATCCCACTCGGCTTCCAGTACTTGTTCGAAGCGGCGGCGCTTCTTGCGCAGGAAGTCGAGGCTGCAGATGACCAGCTGCTCCGTTTCGAACGGATTCTCGGCATCGGCGAATGCCTCGATGCAGCGTTCCTCGTCAAACAGAGAGAAGTGCAGGTTGAAGCGGCGCATCATCTCGACCAGCCACTGGTGTTGCAGGGTTTCCGGCAGCAGGATCAGCACGCGCTGGGCACGGCCAGACAGCAGTTGCTGATGGATGATCATGCCCGCTTCTATGGTCTTGCCCAGACCTACTTCATCGGCCAGCAGCACGCGGGGGGCATAACGGTGGCCCACTTCATGGGCAATATAAAGCTGATGGGGGATCAGACTGACCTTGCCACCCGCCAGACCGCGAGTCGGATTGCGGCGACGCTGATGCTGGTTGATCAGGGCATCAAAGCGCAGGGTGAAGCGAGACATGCGGTCTATCTGCCCGGCGAACAGGCGATCCTGCGGCTTGTTGAACTTGATGAAGTTGCTGAGAAACACTTCCTTGAGGACGACGGGCTCTTCATTGTCGGTACGAGTGCCGACATATATAAGCAACCCATCCTTCTCCTGCACCTCTTCGACCTGCATGGTCCAGTCTTCGTGACTGACGATCTGATCGCCCACATTGAAGCTGACCCGGGTGACAGGCGCCTCTTCTTTGGCATACATGCGGTTTTCACCGGTAGCCGGAAACATCAGGGTAACCATGCGTCCTTCTACAGCAACGACAGTTCCCAATCCCAGATCCGTCTCTGTATCACTAATCCAACGCTGGCCAAGTGCAAAAGGCATTAAACTCTCCAAAGCCCAAGAGTGTGAAATCGCAAAGGGGCGCTATGTTACCCGAAGGAAGAACCCCGATCATCATGGTTGTGACATCGGGAAAAGCCAATTCGATACAAGTTTGATCTGCCTACAGCGATCGCTTGCCAATCTTCCCCAAACACACACGTTTGAGGCCTTGTCTGGTTGCCAATACAGCATCTTGTCTGATTAGTGAGCGAACGAATCGCCAGCGTCATCTTTTTGCAATAATCCTCTTGCCAGAAAGTTTTGGCTCCCTATAATGCGCCTCCATCGACAGGGCAAGCGGCAACGCAAACAACCCCGGTCGGTGCCTCGAAAAGCCTTTTAAAATAAGGCTTGACTCGAGAAGGCGGTTGAGTAGAATGCCACTCCCGCAGCAGCAAAAAGCTGCGTCGCTCTTTAACAATTTGAATCAAGCAATCTGTGTGGGCACTCACAGCATCGAGCATCAAAAAACAATTTTTGATTTTCAATGTCTGATGAAG